>JACORX010000385.1 GCA_016179165.1 Candidatus Rokuibacteriota bacterium
GCGTCGGAGACCAGGCCTGCCGTCCGGCGGTACTCCCAGGCGGCCTCGATCCGGCGTCTGAAGAACGCGGCGTCGATGGCCTCGTCACGCCGCGTGAGGAGGCGACAGCAGAGCGACGGGCGGGGATTGTAGAAGCCCTGGCCGAGGTAGCGGCCGCCGGCATCCAGCACCTCGACGGCCAGGCCGGCCTGCGAGAAGCCCTTGAGGTCGGCGACCTGCGTCCGGTAGATCCAGGGGTGGCCGGCATTGACCCGATGCTCGGCGCCGCGCTTGAGAACGAGCCTGGCCATCGCCCCTCAGACTACCACCGCCCCTCACCCTGCCCTCTCCCCAGCGGGGAGAGGGGAAATCTAAACCCTCGCCCCCTCTGGGGGAGAGGGTAGGGTGAGGGGGATTCCTTAACGTTTTCTCAGGACGACGACCATTAAGAGCGGGTGGTGGGCCCGGTCGAGCTTGAGGTGGGGCTTGAAGCCATAGAACCACTCGACCAAGTCAAAGCCTCCGGCCAATGCGACCAGCGCCCGGAGCTCCTGAGGAAAGACCATGCGGGAGGCGTGACGCTGGCGGTAGACGTGCCGGCGGCCGTCCTCGTGCGCCTCGATCTCCATGTCCTCGTAGAAGGTCTGCGTCACCGGGTTGAGGTCCTTGAGGGCCTCGAACGTCGCGCGCACCGTCGCCCGCCCGCGCTGCCTCGTCCAGGACCAGCGCCGCGCCGGGTCGGTCCACGACGAGCACATGTAGCGATCGAAGACGTAGAGCCCGCCCTTGCGGACGGCCTTGGCCACGCAGCGGAGGTGGGCCAGGATGGCCTCGTTCGTGAGCAGGTGCCCTTGCGAGTCCTGCATGCAGATGGCTGCATCCACGGGGCGGGCCAGCGTGAAGCGGGTCATGTCCGCCACGTGGAGACCTACGTCGAGGCCCTCCTCCGCCGCCCGCTCCTTGAGGAAGCCGATATTCTCGGGCGACAGGTCGAGGCCCGACATGCGGTAGCCGCGCCGGCCGAGCCTGATCAGGTGCGGGCCCGTGCCGCAGGCGATGTCGAGGACAGTCTTCACGGGGCGCTTCGCGTAGCGCCGGAAGCAGTGGGCGAGAAAGTCCACCTCCTGTTTCCGGTTCATGTCGAACGCGATCTCGTAGTAGCGCGGCGCCGAGTACTGGCCCTTCTGGCTCACGAGCTTATTTTCCCCACCATGTGAGCATCGCCTCGCGGAGGATCCAGGAGGCGATGATGCCCGTCCGTCCCGACGGGTCGAAGGCGTGGGCGACCTCCATGAGATCGGTACCCACGACCCTGCACGGCTCGAGCAGCCGGACGATCTCGACCAGCTCAGAGGCCCTGAGCCCGCAGGCCTCGGGAGCGCCGGTCCCGGGTGCCTCCGATGGGTCGAGCACGTCCACGTCTATCGTGACGTAGAGCGGGTGCCGGCTGAGCTCGGGCACGAGGCTTCGGACGGCCTCGACGGGGTGGATGGCGTGCGCCGGGTAGAGGTGCGGCGCCTTCCGCCGGTACTCTTCCCGGGCTCCGGTCCGCATGCCCACCTGGTAGACACGCTCGGGCGCGACCACGTCCATGACCCGGGCCATGGCCGAGGCGTAGTTGTACCGCTCGCCGAGGAACTCCTCTCTCAGATCCGGATGGGCGTCCAGCTGGAGGATGCGGAGATCGGGGATGGCGGGCGCCAGTACCTCGATGACGGGCAAGGTCGCCGTGTGGTCGCCGCCCAGCATGACGGTCACGAGACCGGGCCGCCAGAAGCCGCGCACCTCCTCGCGGGCCCGGGCCAGCTGCTCCCGGGGGCCGCCTCCGCCCAGCTCGCAGTCGCCCAGGTCGGCCATATGTAGGTCCTCCAGATCCCGATCGAGGGCGGGCGAGTAGGTCTCGATGGAGTCCGAGGCGATCCTGAGATCCCGGGGGCCGTGGTCGGCGCCGGTGCGGAGGTTGACCGAGCCTTCGAACGGGATGCCGAAGAGGACGATGCGGGCGTCCGCGTAGGGCGCCCGGCACGCGATGAAGCGTGGGTCGGCCGGCTTCACGGGTGGCTAACTAACAGGATGCCCATGCAGGCTGTCGAGAAGGGGTTAGATGCGAGGCGGCGAGCGCAACGGCACTCCGAGGCGTACTCTCTGTACGTTGAGGAGTGCCGCAAGCTCGCCAACGAAGCAGATGACCCCTTATCGGCAGCCTGCTAGACGACGTCGTCGTCGGAGAGCAGCGTCACGGCCGCCAGGGCGCAGCCGGTACGCTCGACGCGATGCTCGACGGCGCGGACGTGCATGTCGCGGATCGTCCAGCCGCGCATCTTGAAAGACTCCTCCAGCATGTGGACGATGGCCCGCTCGGCTTCTTCCCGGGTGGCCTTGTCGTGGAATTCCATGATCACGCCGTTGGCCTTGGGGTCGGCGGTGCGAGCCCAGCCGACGGCAGCGGCGACCACTTCGCCGGGCACCTCGCTGGTCATGGCGGCATAGGCCGTGGGCACGACCGCGCCGGGCCGAAGCCGGGGCAGGTCCACGATCGTGGCCTCGGGCGGCAGGATGGAGGAGACCTTCACGAGGTTGATGTTGCCGATGCCCGCCGCCAGGAGGGCGTTGTCGAAGGCGTTGAGCGGGGTTGTACCCTCAGCGCTTCCGGACGTCGTCGCTGCCTTGGTCACCGGTTTCCAGCCCATTTCTCCTCCTCGCCTCCTTCGGTTGAAGTAAAACGCCGCAGAATTTTTTCTTCGCCCATGTTAGCGAGTCGGGAGTGGAACGCAAGAGAAAAGTGCCCTCCCGCCGGCTTCCGATCGCTCGGCGGGCGGTTCCACGGCGGGTCATCCCATCGCTTGAGGCGCTGCCGACGGGCCCGCAGCGGGCGCCTCGGCCCCGCCGAGAGGCTCCGGGAGGGCATTTTTTCCTTGCAATGCCAAAAACATGGCCCTACATTCAGAAAAATCGCATTCGCGAATTTTTCGCGAGCGAGAAACGAACGGAGAGGAGGGGAAGAGTGCAAGCACTGGGGCGACACTTGCTGCTCGAGCTGTTCGACTGCGACGCGGAAGCGCTCAACAGCCTTGAGACCGTGAAGGCGTCCATGGTGGAGGCGGCCAAGCGTGCCCAGGCCACCATCGTCGACGTCGTCTTTCACGAGTTCAACCCGTTCGGCATCAGCGGAGTCGTCGTCATCGCCGAGTCGCACCTCGCCATCCACACGTGGCCCGAGTACCGCTATGCCGCGGTGGACGTCTTCTCCTGCGGCGACGTGCTCCAGCCCCAGACGGCGGCCACCTACCTGGTCGAGCAGCTCGGGGCCGCCAGGGCCTCCGTCGTCGAGCTCCAGCGCGGCATCTTCCTCCAGGCTGCACCCATGCCCCACAAGCCGGCCGGCGCCAGGGCGACAGGCGCCAAGGTGCCGGCCGCCACGGTGCCGGTTGCCAAGGTGCCGGTCGCCAGGCTGCCGGTCGCCAGGGTGCCGGTCGCCAGGGTGCCGGTCGCCAGGGTCCCAGTCGCCAGGGTCCCAGTCGCCAGGGTGCCAGTCGCCAGGGTGCCAGTCGGCGGATGAGCGGTCCCCCGCAGTACAAGTGGTTCTTCGAGAGCACGACGCCGGTTGAAGGCCACATGCACGCCATCGCCCGTACCATCGTCACC
>JACORX010000375.1 GCA_016179165.1 Candidatus Rokuibacteriota bacterium
CGGTCGGCCTTGGGTCCCGACGGGTCGATCGCCTTGAGCCGGGCGGCGGCATCGTCGTAGAACTTCTTGTGGTAGGGCGTATTCAGCGGCGGGTCGAGGACCGGGACGTACCGGTTGACGCCCACAAAGCCCTCGACCTTCTGACCGAGCGCGGCTAGATGAGTCGACTCGGCCACGGCGCCGTCGCCCGCGAGCTTGTACTTCTTGGTCAGCCCGAGGTCGTACGCCTGCGTGACGAAGGTCACAGCCGGCCCGCCGAAGAGGATCGCGAAGAGGCCGTCGAAGTTGCCCGTGATCTTCGAGAGGAAGGCCGTCATGTCGGCCGTGCCGAGGGGGACGCCGGTGGTGCCCACGGTCTCGCCGCCCGCCTTCTTGATCTCCTCGACGTAGGCGTCGCGAGTGGTCTGGCCCCACGCGTAGTCCAGGTAGACGATGTGCCACTTCTTGCCCATCTTTCCGACCATGTGCGGCGCGAACGCCACCGCCTGGGCTGGGGCGTAGTCGAAGGACCGGAAGGTGTAGCGGCTGCACTTGGTGGTGGTGATCGTGGTGTCCAGGCACACGCTCACCATATTGATGACCCTGTGCTCCTCGTAGACGGGCATGCAGGCCAGGCAGACGTTGGAGAGGTAGCCGCCGACGTGGGCGTCGATCTTGTCGTCGATCACCAGCTTCTCGGCCCTGCGCCGGCCCACGTCGGGCTTGGACTCGTAGTCGCCGATGAGAAGCTCGATGGGCCGGCCGTTGAGGCCGCCCGACTTGTTGATGCGGTCCACGGCCATCTGCACGCCGACGAGCGCCGTCTTGCCGCCCGCGGCCGCCGTGCCGGACAGCGGCTGCAGCGTCCCGACCTTGTACGCCTTGGCCTGGCCGAAGGCGTCCCGCCACCACGCGGGCACGGCCACGGTGGCGCCAAGCGCCCCTGCCGCCGCGGCGCCGAAGCCGAGGAACCGGCGCCGGGTGGTCTTGCCGCTGTACCAGAAGTCTTCAGCCTGGGCCCACTTCTCGTCTGTCCATTTCTCCGCCATGGTCTCTGCCCTCCTTATGGGCGTTACGGGCGCTGCTCGGCCACGGCCTCGAAAGCCGCGGTGAACACTTGGACGGTTCGCTGGATGTCTTCTTCAGTGTGAGCGAGGGAGACGTAGATCTTCTGCGCAGCCTTGACCACGCCCCGTTCGAGGAGCGCGCGAGTGAACGCCGCGTGCAGGGCCCGGTCGGCCGTCAGCGTGGCCCGGTAGTCGGTGATGGGGCGGTCGGTGAAGTAGATCTCGAAGACTGGCGCCTCGCCCGCGACCTGCGCCTGGACGCCCGCGCGCCTCGCGGCCTCCGCGAGGGCGGTCTTCACGCGGTTGCCGGTCGCGAAGAGACGCTCGTAGGCGCCCGGCTTGCGGAGCTCGGCGAGCGTCGCCAGCCCCGCGGCCGCCGCAACCGGGTTGCCGTTGAGCGTGCCCGCCTGCTGGACGAACTCGCCCGTCGCCTCCATAGCGGGCGCCAGGTGGCGCATGATCTCCGCCCGACCGACCACGGCCGCCAGCGGGAAGCCGCCGCCGATGATCTTGCCCACCGCCGCGAGATCCGGCACGACGCCGTAGTACTCCTGGGCGCCGCCGTAGGCGAAGCGGAAGCCGGTCACGATCTCGTCGAAGATGAGCGGCACGCCGTAGCGCCGCGTGACCTCGCGCACGCCCGCCAGGAAGCCCCTGTCCGGCACGATCAGCCGCTGGAACGGTTCCATGATCACGGCCGCCAAGCTCTCGTGGTGCGCGGCGATGATGGCCTCGGTCTCTCCAAGATCGTTGAAGGGCGCGATCAGCACCTCGTCGCCGATGGCGTGGGGGATGCCGGCCGAGTCGGGCGTGGGCGCGGGGAAGGCCTTGGGCGCCCTCGGCCCCACGCTCATCAGGGAGTAGTCGTGGGTGCCGTGGAAGCCGCCCTCGAACTTCAGGATCTTGTCGCGCTTGCGGAAGGCCCGCGCCACGCGCAGCGCGAAAAACGTGGCCTCGCTGCCCGAGGAGGTATAGCGCACCTGCTCGGCGCAGGGCATGGCGCGGCAGATCTCCTCGGCCAGGGCCACGGCGGGCTCGGAGAGCTGGAAGTACGTCGTGCCCCGGCTGAGCTGCGCCTCGACGGCCGCGATCACCGCCGGGTGGGCATGGCCCAGCACCATGGGGCCCGAGCCCAGGAGATAGTCGAGGTACTCGCGCCCGGAGAAGTCGTAGAGGTGGGCGCCGCGGGCTTCCTTGACGAGGAACTGGAGATCGTCGGGGGCGTAGTAGCCGCCGAGCACACCGCCTGGGAAGCGCCGCACGACCGTGCGGAGCAGCGCGGTTTCCTCGGGACTGCGCGGCGTCGTGGGATTCTGTGGCGCCATCGGGTGGCCCCCCTTATACCGCAAGGCGCCCGGCCCCGCAAGCGGCCGGGGGCGCGCCCGGCCGCAGCCGGGCGGCTTGACGCCGGGGCCCACGGCCATCGTCAGTGCTCGGGGATCAGAACGACCTTGCCGAAGACCTTCCGGCCCTCGAGGATGCGGTGTCCCTCCCGCGCCTCGGTGAGCGGCAGCACGCGGTCCACCACCGGCCGCAGCTTGCCCGCCTCCAGCAGCTTCACCAGCGTCTGCAGCTCGCGCTTGGTGCCGTGGTTGGAGCCGATGATCGAGAGCTGCTTGTGGAAGATGTAGTTGACGTCCGTGGTGACCTGGTAGCCCGACGTCCCGCCGCAGGTGACGAGCCGCCCCATGCGGGTGAGGGAGCGGACCGCGCGATCCCACGTCTCGGTGCCGGTGTTCTCGAAGACCACGTCAACGCCCCGCTTGCCTGTGACCTTCATGACCTCCTGGTAGAAGTCGTCCGTGCGGTAGTTGATGAGGACGTCCGCCCCGAGCTCTCGCAGGCGCTGGAACTTGTCGTCGGAGCCGACGCAGGCGATGACGCGGCACCCCATGAGCCGGCCGATCTGCACGGCGGCCACGCCGATGCCGCTGGCCGCGGACAGGACGAGCAGGTCCTCGCCCGACCGGAGGTTGGCCCGCGTGACGAGCATGTGCCACGAGGTGAGAAACGTGATGTTGCAGGCGGCCGCCTCCTCGTAGGACATCCCCTGATAGAGGGGCACGAGGTTCTCCTCGGGGACCTTCACGTACTGGGCGTAGCCGCCCCACACGTGGGCGCCGACGTAGCGGTACTCCACGCAGCAGTTCGGCTCGCCGACGAGGCACTGCTCGCAGTGGCCGCAGCCCAGGGCGGCGTACACGACCACCGGGTCCCGCGGCTTGAGGTGCGTGACCTCGGAGCCGACCTCGGCCACGTCCCCGGCGATGTCGCCGCCCAGGATGTGGGGCAGGCGCTCGTTGGGGCGGTAGGTGCCCGCGCGCGTCATGACGTCGTAGTAGTTGAGGGCCGTCGCCCGCACCTTGACGAGGACGTCACGGGGGCCGAGCGTGGGCGTCTCGATGTCCTCGTAGCGGAGGACGTCGATGTCGCCGTACTCGTGGAAAACGACGGCCTTCATCGACCGAACCACTCGCGCAGCGGGCGCACGATCAGGCCGGCCTTCTCCAGGCCCTCACGGACCGCGCGCACGATCTTGTGCGCGTCGGGGCTGTCGCCGTGGATGCAGATGGTCTGGATATCGACGTCGATGAGCGTACCGTCGATGGTGCGGATCTTCCCCTCTTTCGCCATCATGACGGCGTGGTCGGCCGCCTGCTGGGGGTCGGTGATCATGGCATGCGGCCCGGCCTTGCGTGGCACCATCTGCTTGTCCGCCTGGTACATCCGGTCGGCGAACCCCTCGCTCACGATCCGGACCCCGGTCTTCTTGGCCTCGGCCTCGTACTTGGTGTCGGAGAGCGTGAAGAGGAACAGATGCTTGTCCATCTCCATCACGTTCTCAGCCGTCGCCCGGACCAGCGCGGGATACTGCTCGAACATCGAGTAGTGCACACCGTGCGGCTTGACGTGCTGGAGCTCGACGCCGGCCGCCTTGCAGAAAGCCCAGAGCGCTCCGGTCTGGTAGCGGTGGTAGTCCTTCATCTCCTGGGGCGTCACGTCGATGGCGCGCCGCCCGAAGCCCATCAGGTCAGGCATGCCGGGGTGGGACCCGATGGCGACGCCGTGCCGGACGGCCAGCTCCACCGTCCGGCGCATCACGTGGGGGTCGCCGGCGTGGAATCCGCAGGCGACGTTGGCCGACGTGATGTTGGGCATGACCTCCTCGTCGTGGCCAAGGGTCCACCGGCCGTAGCTCTCCCCCATGTCGCAGTTGATATCGACGAACTTCGCCATCGTCTCCCTCCCTGAGGTTGTCGGCATGGACGGGGGCACGGCTTCCTGAGAACGTAGTCCACGCCTGAAGCACGGGTTAATGAGGCGGCTGCACCGCCGGCCGCCGGCGCGCGGCGACGAAGTCGTACCCGGACGCCTTCAGTCCAGAAGCTCCCAGCTTGCCTGGTAACGGTCGAGCAGCTCGCCGGTGCGCGGGTCCATCGGGTGCGCGCGCTCGGGCACCTCCACGCGCTTGGCCTCGCCGCAGAGCGCGGTGGTGAAATACCGCTGGCCGGTGTCGTTGATCATGGTGACGATCGACGGTAGCTCCGGGTGACGGCGGGCCAGCTTGAGGGCGGCGGCCACGTTGGCGCCGCTGGAGATGCCGCAGAAGATCCCTTCCTCGGAGGCGGCCCGGCGCGCGGCCTCGATGGCCTCCGCCGTGGTCGTGGTGATGACACCGGTGAGGTGGGTGTCGTCGAGGTTTTCGGGGATGAAGCCGTCGCCGATGCCCTCGATGCCGTGCGGGCCCCACGTCCGGCGGGTCAGCATCGCGCACTCGTCGGGCTCGACGGCGTAGAGCTTGACCTTCGCGTCGCGCTCGCGCAGGAAGCGCCCCACGCCGGTGATCGTCCCGCCGCTACCCTGCACGTCCACGAAGGCGCCGACAACGCCTCCGCACTGCTCCCAGATCTCGGGGCCGGTCGTGTGGTAGTGGGCGTCGACGTTGTTGGGGTTGTCGAACTGTCCGGGCACCCAGTAGGCGCCCGGAGCGGCGCGCCGGATCTCCTCCAGGCGCTCGACGGCGAGGTCCACGTCGCTTTCCCCGCCGGGTGTGAAGACGATGTCGGCGCCGTAAGCCCGCATGATTTTCTTCCGCTCGTCGCTCATACCCTCGGGCATGACGATCGTGCAGCGGTAGCCCTTGACGGCGGCGGCGAAGGCGCAGGCGATGCCGGCGTTGCCGGTGGAGCACTCCAGCACCCGCATGCCGGGCTTGAGCTGGCCGCCGGCCTCCGCCCGCGCGAACATGTGCAGGTAGATCCGGTCCTTCACGCTGCCCGTCGGTCCGTACCACTCGATCTTCACGTAAACGGGCGGCTTGAGTCCCGCCGTCATCCGGTTCAGCCGCACGAGCGGTGTGCGGGCGACGGCCTGAGCGATCGAATCGAGAGCAGTACGGTACGCGTCCCAGTGGGTTGGCACGGCGCGCAGTGTACCAGCCCCCGTTTGTTGGTAGCAAGTGTTGGGTGTGAACGCCGGTGGGCTTC
>JACORX010000395.1 GCA_016179165.1 Candidatus Rokuibacteriota bacterium
CGCCATGGGTGCCAGCATGAGGGCGCAGTCCGCCGCGCTCCGGCACATAGGCCCGACGTGGTCCATGGACCACGCGAGCGGCAGCACGCCCGCGCGACTCACGCGGCCGTAGGTCGGCTTGATGCCGGAGAGCCCGCAGAGCGACGCCGGGATGCGGATCGAGCCGCCCGTGTCCGAGCCGAGGGCCCCGGGGCAGATGCCGGCCGCCACCGAGGCGCCCGAGCCCGACGAGGACCCGCCGCAGATGCGGTGGGTCGTGGCGTCCCACGGATTCCACGGCGTGCCGTAGTGCGGGTTGAGCCCCTCGGGACCGAACGCGAACTCGTGCATGTTGAGCTTGCCGAGCACGATGGCCCCGGCGCCCACGAGGCGCGCGACCACGGTCGCGTCCTCCTCGGGCACCCAGTCCGCGAGGATCTTCGAGCCTCCAGTAGTCCTGACACCCTTGGTGCAGTACAGGTCCTTGAGACCCACTGGCACACCGTGAAGCGGCCCAAGAGCAGCGCCCGACGTCACCGCGGTTTCCGCCACCTTGGCCGCGGCCAGTGCCGCGTCCCCCAGGACGGTGATGTACGACTTGAGCTTGCCATCCAGCGCCGCGATGCGGTCGAGATGCGCCTGCACGACCTCGACCGGCGAGACTTTCTTCGTGGCAATCATGCGGCGGAGCTCGGTCATGGAGGTCCAGCAGGGCTCGCTCACGGAGGTCCTCTCTTCGCTCAGAAGATGCGGTACTGCGAGGCCGGCTCGGTCCCCGGCGGAATGTCGCGGATGGCGGCGAGCCCGTTCCGGCCCGCCTCGACGAGTGGGAGGATGGCGGCCAACTCCCCGTCGGAGAGCTCCAGGCCCTGCGCTTTGGCCAGCGTGCGAAGCGTGTCCACCGTCAGCTTTTCCATGGGCGCAGGATAGCGCATAATCCGGCCCATGCCCACACCCGATCAGAGCGCGCTCACCTGGCTGCGGGAGTTCGAGGCGGCGTGCCGCGCGAGGGACTTCGACACGGGCCGCCTCATGTTCGCCCAGGACGCGGTCGCCTTCGGCACCTGGGCCATGGCCGTCCACGGGCTCGACAACATCGAGCGTGAGCAGTGGCGCAATGTCTGGCCGCGCATCCGCGGTTTCACCTTCGAGCCGCAGCCGGACGTCCGAGCAGACGGCGACACCGCGTGGATCGCCGCAGGCTGGCGCTCCGAGGCCATGATGGCCGGGCCGGACGCGGAGGGACCGTGAGCGCCAGGCTCGGCGTCGACGTCGGGGGAACGTTCACCGACGTGGCGCTCTGGGACGAGACGAGCCGGCGGCTCGCCGTGCTCAAGCTGCCCTCGGTCCCGCACGACCCCGCCGAGGGGATCCTCGCCGGGATCCGCGGCATCACGGAGCAGGCGGGCGTCCGCGCGGCCGGTCTCGCCTTCCTCGCCCACGGGACCACCGTCGCGACCAACGCGTTGCTCGAAGGGAAAGGCGCGCGCACCGCGCTGCTCACCACGCGGGGGTTCCGGGATCTCCTCGAGATCGCGCGCCAGAAGCGCCCGGCCCTCTACGACCTCCAGGCCGACAAGCCGTCTCCCCTGGTGCCGCGCGACCTCCGGTTCGAGGTGCGGGAGCGGCTCCTCGCGGACGGCAGCGTGCTCGAGAAACTCCGTGTCGAGGACGTGGAGGCGGCGCTGGCGGCGCTGGGGTCCCGCGACCCCGAGGCGATCGCCGTCTGCTTCCTCTACAGCTTCCTCGATCCGACGCACGAGCGGCAGGTCGCCGCGCGGATCCGGGACCGCCTCCCCCTCTGCCACGTCTCCCTCTCCTCGGAGGTGTCGCCCGAGTTTCGGGAGTACGAGCGGCTCTCGACGACCGTCCTCAACGCCTACCTCGGCCCCCTCATCAGCCGGTACCTCGGCCGGTTCGATCGAGCGGTGCGTGAGCTCGGGATCCCACGCGCGCCCTACATCAACCAGTCCAACGGCGGGATCATCTCCGTGGCGGCCGCCGCCCTGCACCCGGTGCGCACGCTCCTCTCCGGCCCGAGCGCGGGGGTGATGGGCGCCGCCTGGGCGGCGCGGGATTCGGGGTTCGCGTCGCTGATCACCTTCGACATGGGCGGGACGTCGACGGACGTCGCGCGCGTCGAGCACGGCCGGCCGATAATTGCCGGCGAGCGATCGGTTGCGGGGTATCCCGTCCGCATCCCCACGCTGGAGATCGAGACGGTGGGAGCCGGAGGCGGGAGCCTCGCCTGGGTGGACTCGGGCGGGGCCCTCAAGGTGGGCCCTGAGAGCGCGGGGGCTCACCCCGGGCCGGCTTGCTACGGCCGGGGAGGCAGCCGCCCGACGGTCACCGACGCCAACGTCGTGCTCGGGCGGCTGAGCGCAACACACCTGCTCGACGGTCGCATGCCCCTCAGGCGCGAGCTGGCGGCGGCGGCCATCGAGGATCTCGCGCGGGAGCTCTCGCTGTCTCCGGTCGACGCGGCACGCGGGATCCTCTCGGTGGTGCAGACGAACATGCTGGGGGCCATCCGCGTGGTCTCGGTCCGCAAGGGGTATGATCCCCGCACCTACACCATGGTCGCGTTCGGGGGCGCGGGGCCGCTGCACGCTGCCGCTCTCGCGCGTGACCTCGGCGTCCGCCAGGTCCTGGTCCCGGCAGCGCCCGGGATCCTCTGCGCGCTCGGCCTGCTCATCGAGCCGCTCCGGTTGGACCTCGTGCGCACGCGGGTGCAGCCGCTCGACGCCCTCAGGGAGCGCGACGTCGAGCGCCTCTTCGAGGATCTGGAGGCCGAGGCGGGCGCGTGGCTCGACGAGGAGTCGGTCCCGCCGGCCCGGCGCCGCCTCGTGCGCGCGTTCGACATGCGCTATCTGGGGCAGAACTTCGAGCTGACCGTGCTCGAGCCGCCGGGGCGGCCGTCCCTCGGCTCCCTCGGGGCGGCCTTCCTCGGCGAGCACGAGCGCGTCTACGGCTACTCGGCCCCCGACGAGCCGGTCCAGGTGGTGGCGTTCCGCCTCACCGCGCTCGGCGAGCCCGAGCCGCTCGCGCTGCCGCCGCTCCCTCGGGCTCCGCGCCCTGAGCCGGACGAGGCGTGCGCGGGCGTGCGCGCCGTGTACTTCGACGAAGCGGGCGGCTTCGTCCCCACTCCCATCTATCGCCGCGAGCGCCTCCTGGACGGGCACCGGATCGCGGGGCCCGCCGTCGTCGAGCAGATGGACGCGACGACCGTGATCCTTCCCGGACAGGTCGCCGTCGTGGACGAGCGGGCCAATCTCCTGATCCGAACGGACGGTCTCCCCCGCCCGGCGGACGTCGCATGATCGACCGGATCACGCTCGAGGTCATCGGCAGCCGGCTCCTCACGATCGCCGAGGAGATGGGCGAGGCGCTCATCAAGGCCTCCTACTCCTCGAACATCAAGGAGCGCCAGGACTGCTCCACCGCCGTCTTCAACCTGCGGGGCGAGGTCATCGCTCAGGCCGAGCATATCCCGATGCATCTCGGCTCGCTCATGATGATCGTCCAGGAGATCCTCAAGCGGTACCCGGTCGCCGGACTCCGGGACGGGGATGTCTTCGTCGGCAACGACCCGTACACGGGGGGAAGCACCCACCTGCCAGACATCACGGTGGCCAGCCCCGTGTTCCACGAAGGCGAGCCTGTGGGCTTCGTTGCGAACATCGCGCATCACGCCGACGGCTCGGGGCACGAGACGCGGACCATCTACGATGAGGGGCTCCGCATCCCGCCCATCTGCCTGGTAGAGGGGGGCCGGCTGCGGGAGGACCTGATGGAGCTGCTCCTCCTGAACTTCCGCCTGCCCCGGGAGCGCCGGGGCGATTTCCGGGCGCAGTTCGCCGCCAACCGGATCGGCGCCGAGCGCCTGGGGGATCTCCTCGCGCGCTACGGCAGGAAGACGTGCGAGGCGGCCATGGGCGAGCTGCTTGCCTACGGCGAGCGAAAGATCCGGGCCGCGCTCGGTTTCATTCCCGACGGCGTGTACGCGTTTGAGGACTGGATGGACGACGACGGGGCGGGCGGCCCGCCCGTGCCGATCCGGGTGCGCATCGCGGTGGCCGGGGAGGAGATCGCGCTCGACTTCGCGGGGACGGGCGCCCAGGTCCCGGGCGATATCAACGTCGTCTACCTCGCGCTCGTGGCGACCGTCTACTATGCGCTGAAGGCGCTGCTCGACCCCGGCATCCCGGCCAATGGCGGCTTCTACCGCGCGATCCGCGTGGAGGCCCCCGCGGGGTCGATCGTCAACGCGCGGCCGCCGGCGCCGGTGGCGTGGCGGACCCAGACCTGCCAGCGCATCGCCGACGTGATCTTCGGCGCCCTGGCGCCGGCACTGCCCGACAAGGTCATCGCGGCGACGAACGGGGCGAACTCCGCCTGGGTGTTCAGCGGCGTCGATCCGCGCACCGGCCAGTACTACGTCTACCTCGAGACCATCGGCGGCGGCTCGGGCGCTCGGGCCGGCAAGGACGGGCTGGACGGGGTGCAGGTGCACATCACCAATACCTCGAACCTCCCCGTCGAGTGCCTGGAGATGGAATTCCCGTTGCGGGTCGAGGAGTACGGCCTCGTCGAGGGCTCTGGCGGTCCCGGGCGCTTCCGCGGCGGGCTCGGGCTGCGGCGGACCATCCGCGTGCTCGCCGGCGAGGCCACGTTTCTCGGGACGCTGGACCGGGCAAGCGTCGCGCCGTGGGGGCTCTTCGGCGGCGGCGAGGGCGGCAAGGGCGGCGTCGTGCTGAATGCCGGCCGGCCCTCGGAGCGGGGACTGCGCTCGAAGGTGGCGGGGCTCCGGCTCGTGGAAGGAGACGCGGTCACGATCGTCACGCCTGGCGCGGGCGGGTACGGCCCTCCCGCCGAACGGGATCCCGCGCTCATCGAGCGGGACCGTCGCGAGGGGAAGGTCAGCGCCGGGTGAAGGCGCACAACGCCCTTGACTTCGAGGGGGTCCCCGGGCCAAGGTAGGCGCGCTTTCCCCGGCTCTGCCGGCGCGCGTCTGCACCGCACCGACCGCGTCCCGCACAGGAGGAGAACGATGAAGGCACGGTGGCTCATTCCCATTGTTCTCGTGTCGCTGGTGGCGCTGGGCGGATTCGACGCCGCCCTCGCGCAGCAGAAGTGGAAGGCGGTGGCCACGAGTCGGCCCACACCGCAGTTCGCGCTGTGGACCTGGCTCGGCGAGGAGATGGACAAGCGCACGAACGGCCAGGTGAAGCTGGAGGTCGTGAGCCTGCCCGAGCTCGGTCTCACCGGCTTCGAGCTGGTGCGGGTCACGCGCTCCGGGCTCGTCGACGTCGCCGACGTGATCCTCGCCTATGTCGCCGGTGACGTGCCGGTAATCGAGGGCGTGGATCTCCCTGGGCTCTTCCCCAGCCTCGACGCGTCGGTGAAGGCCCACGTGGGCTTCATGGCCGCGATCAAGAAGAACGAGGACAAGCTCGGCGGGATCGTCCTCGGCGGCTACCTCTGGCCCGGCCAGTACATCTTCAGCCGCAAGCCCGCCCGGAACCCGGCCGAGCTGAAGGGGCTCAAGGTCCGCGTCTACGGCACCGCGCAGACGGAGTTCGCCCGGGCCCTCGGCATGGAGCCCGTGTCGATCGCCTTCGCCGAGACCTACACCGCCCTCGAGCGGGGCACCGTGGACGCCGCCTTCACCGGCACGTACCCCGGCTTCGCGCTCAAGTTCTTCGAGGTCTCCAAGTTCCTCATCGACGTCAACCACGGCCCTGTCGGCGGCGCCTTCGTGATCAGCAAGCGGACATGGGATCGCGCCACCCCCGAGCTCAGAACGACCCTCACCAAGCTCGGCGTGGAGTTCAGCGAGCGCGGCTGGGAGGTCGGCCGGCGCACCACCCAGGAGGGCCTCGACAAGAACCGGGAGAAGGGGATGGAGGTGATTCCCATCACCCCGGCGATGGCGGCGGCGAGCAAGGACGTGTTCACCAAGGTCGTCCTCCCGAGCTGGCTCAAGCGCTCGGGACCGGACGCCAAGGCCATCTTCAACCAGTACCTCGCGCCCCACGCCGGCATCACTGTCCCGTGAGCGCGCGGAAGCTCAAGCGCTGAGCCGGCCAGCCGCATCCGGGGGAGGGCTCGGCCGGCCCGGCGCCGACCCGCTCCCGATCCTGCTGGACGTCCTGGCCGTGCTCGATCGCGTGGCGACGGCGATGGCGTACCTCGCCGGCGCCACGCTGCTCCTCGCGTCCTTCTACATCACCTTCGACGTCCTGGGCCGCCGGTTCGTGGGCGTGTCCTCGGGCGCCACTGACGAGTTCGGCGGGTACGCGCTGGCGGTGGGCGGGGCGTGGGCGCTCGCGTTCGCGCTCACCACGGGCTCCCACGTGCGTATCGACGTCCTCCTGCCCCATCTGCCGCGCCGGCTGCAGTCACTCCTCAACTACGCGGCCATCGTGGCCATGGGCTTCTTCGCGTCCGTCCTGGCCTTCTATATGTGGAAACTCACCATCGAGTCCTTCGCCACCGACGCCCGCGCCATGAGCTTCCTGCGGACTCCGCTCTTCCTCCCCCAGGGCTGCCTCGCGCTCGGCTTCGCCCTGCTCGCCGCCCACGCCGCCGTCATCTTCCTGGTGGGCGTCGTCCAGTCGCTGCGCCTCGGGAGACTGGCCGAGCTGGCGGTACTGCAGGTGGACGACGTGACCGAAGGGCTGTAGGACAGGAGACGCCGCGTGGGCTTCGTGGCGCTCGGAGTGGCAACGGTCGTGATGCTGGTGGCATTCCTCGCCGGCTTACACGTGGCGTCCTCGCTCGGCGTCCTCGGCCTCTCCCTCCTCTCCATCTTTGGCGACCGGCCGCTGTGGGACCTCGTGGGCCTCATCGCCTGGAACACCAATACGAGCTTCGTGCTCGTGGCGATCCCGCTCTTCCTCCTCATGGGCGAGCTGCTCCTCAGATCCGGCGAGTCCGACCGCATGTACCGCGTGCTCGCCCACTGGTTCAGTCCCATCCCCGGCGGGCTCCTGCACAGCAATATCGCGGCGTGCGCGACCTTCTCGGCGGTGTCCGGCTCGAGCGTGGCCACCGCCGCCACCATCGGCTCCGTCGCGCTGCCGGCCTTCCGCACCCGCGGCTACAACGAGCGGCTGGTGCTGGGCTCGCTCGCCGGCGGCGGCGCCCTGGGCAACCTCATCCCGCCGGGCATCGCCTTCATCGTCTACGGCGTCCTCATGGAGGTCTCGATCGGCCGCCTCTACATCGCCGGCATCGTCCCCGGCATCCTGGTGTCACTCCTCTTCATGCTCTTCATCTTCATCGTCGCCCTCATCCGCCCCGACTGGGCGCCGCGCGAGCCCGCCGCCCCATGGTCGGTCATGCTCCACGGCCTCCTCGACCTGCTGCCCACCGTCGCCCTCATCTTCCTCGTCCTGGGGACGATCTACCTCGGCGTCGCCACCCCCACCGAGTCCGCCGCCTTCGGCGTGAGCGGCGCGTTCGTGCTCGCGCTGCTCGCCCACCGCGTGAACGGCCGCATGCTGCGGGGCGTTTTCCTCTCGACGGCGCGCAGCACCGCCGTCGTCATGTTGATCCTCACCGGGGCCTTCGTCCTCAACTCGACCTTCGCCATCCTCGGCATCCCCTATGCGATCTCCCAGTCGGTGGCGGCCATGCACCTCACGCCGTTCGCCACGATCGGGATGCTCGTCGTCCTCTACCTCATCCTGGGCACCTTCATGGACGGCTTCGCGATGATGGTCACCACCATCCCCGTGATCCTGCCCATGCTCAAGGCGCAGAACATCGATCTCGTGTGGTTCGGCGTGATCGCGGTGATGCTGACGGAGGCGGCGCTCATCTCGCCCCCGGAAGGCCTGAACCTCTACGTCATCCAGGCGTTCCGGAAACCGGGAGAGGAAGGGACCCGGGGCACCATCATGGACGTCTATGTGGGTGTGATGCCGTTCTTCGCCCTCATGATGCTCGGCATCGCCTTGGTGATCGCCTTTCCCCAGATCGCCGTGTGGCTCCCCAACACGATGAGGGGGAAGTAACCCCCTCCCCCTGTCGGCAAGGCCACGGGACCGACGATGACGTCCACCTTTCCGCAAGCGACGACGTTGTGGGGCGCGCTGCGCCGAACCGCGGACCGGCACCCGGAGCGGGACGCCATCCTGTTCGGCGACCGCCGTGTCGCGTACGGGGAACTGCTCGCC
>JACORX010000386.1 GCA_016179165.1 Candidatus Rokuibacteriota bacterium
AACTCCGAGCGTCGCACGCTGAACTTCGGGCTCGACGGGTAGGCGTGGTGATTGTTGTGCAGGCTCTCACCGCCGGTGAGCCAGGCGAGCAGCCGGATATTGGTGGCGGAGTTGCCCAGGAAGTTCCTCCGCCCCCACCAGTGGCCGAGTCCGTTGATCGAGGGCGCCAGCACGAAGACGTAGAGGACGAGGTGGAGGGCGACCACGAAGATGCCCCACGCGGGGCCGAGGACCAGCATCGCCAGGATCAGTCCGAGGATGCCGCCAAGCGTGCCCTTGGAGAAGATCCGCTTGTCCCACCAGTCCTCGCGGATGTCCTTCGCCCAGCGCGCCAGCGTCTCGGCGTTCCGCGCCTCGCGGATGTAGTAGTAGACGTTGCCGAGCTGGATCTTCCAGAAGCCGTGGACGAGCGGGCTGTGCGGGTCCTTCTCCGTGTCGGTGAAGGCGTGGTGCTTGCGGTGGACGGCGACCCACTGGCGGCGATCCTGGCCGGTGGTGATCCACAGGATGATCCGGAAGAAGAAGTCGGCGATCGGGTGCAGGGTCAGCGCGCGATGCGCCAATCCCCGGTGCAGGTAGATCGAGGTCGCAAGGATGGCGGCCTGCGTCACGACCACCGTGAGAGCTACTGCCAGCATCGCTTTCAGCACGAAGGGGCTCCTTTAGCGAATGAGGTGAAGAGCCTGCGCTAGCTCATCATCTTCGGATCGAGGAGATCCCTGAGCCCGTCGCCAAGCAGGTTCAACCCTAGCACAGTCACGGCTATTGCGGTACCCGGAAACACGGCGAACCAGGGGGACATGCCGAGGAAGGCCTGTGCCTCGCGGAGCATGAGCCCCCATGAGGGATTCGGCGGCTGGGTGCCGAGCCCGAGATAGGACAGCGCCGCCTCGGCCAGGATGGCGACCGGGAAGCTGATGGACGCCTGGACGATCAGCGGAGCGAGCGTGTTAGGCAGGATGTGGCGCCCGATGACGGCGGCATCTCCCGCCCCCAGCGCGCGGGCAGCCAGGACGAACTCCCGGTCCCTCAGCTCGAGGAAGGCGGCGCGCGTGAGCCGCGCGAAAATCGGCAGGAAGCTGACGCCGATGGCGACCATGGTGATGGCGAGCCCCGGCTTGAACACGGCGGCGATGAGCAGGGCCGAGAGGATGGCCGGGAAACCCTGGACCGCGTCCATGAGCCGCATGAAAACCTCGTCGAGCCAGCCGCCGAAATAGCCGGAGAGCATGCCCAGGAGCGCGCCCAGCCCCACGCCGATACCGACGGCGATGACGCCGACCAGGATCGCCGTGACCGCTCCCACCATGATCCGCGAGAGGAGGTCGCGGCCGAACTGGTCCGTGCCGAGCGGATGGGCCTCCGAGGGGCCCTGGAGCCTCTCCTCCATGGACATCTCGAGCGGGTCGCGCGGCGTGTAGCCCAGGCTCAGCACCGCCGTGAGCAGCAAGAGCGCCGTGATCGCGAAGCCCACCGTGAAGGTCACGTGCTTCAGCGCGCGCCGCCACGGGCGACGGACCCTCACCCCTGCCCTCTCCCTTCCAGGGAGAGGGAGTCTCTCCGATCCCCTCTCCCCTGTGGGGAGAGGGCCAGGGTGAGGGGCTTCATTCATAGCGGATGCGGGGGTCCAGGACGCCGTACAGCAGGTCGACCGCGGCGTTGATCACGACGATCGCCGAGGCGACGAAGAGGACGACGCCCTGGACCACCGGCAGATCGCGCGCGCTGATGGCGCCCAGGGCCAGCCGCCCCAACCCGGGCAGATAAAACACCGACTCCAAGATGATGCTGCCCGCCATGAGCTGGCCCAGCTGGACGCCGGCCACGGTCAGGATCGGGATCATGGCGTTCTTGAGCGCGTGGCGGAAGATCACTTTGCCTTCGGCGACGCCCTTGGCGCGCGCCGTCTTGACGTACTCCTCGCGGAGCACCTCCAACAGCGCGGAGCGCGTGGTGCGCGCGAGGACCGCGAACTGGAAGAGCCCGAGCGCTACGGCCGGCAGGAGGAGCGACTTGAGCGCGTGGCCCACGCCCTGTCCCCAGCCGTCGAAACCGCCGGCCTGGAACCAGCCGAGCTTCACCGAGAAGAGCAGGATGAGCAGCAGCCCCGCCCAGAAGCCCGGCACGGCGATGCCGAGCTGGGAGAGCGTCATCGCCGCGTAGTCACCCCAGCGGCGATGCCGCGTGGCGGCGAAGACGCCGAGGGGGATGGCGGCCATGACCATCAGGGCCGCGGCCATGATGGTGAGCGGCAGAGTCACCGAGAGGCGGGAGGCGATGAGTCCGGCCACAGGGACGTCGTACTGGATTGAGCGGCCGAGGTCGCCCAGGACGGCCCGGCCCGCCCACTCCGCGTACTGGACCGGCACGGGCCGGTTGAGGCCGAGCGCCTCGCGCATCCTCGCGACCGCGTCCGGGCTGGCCTCGATGCCCAGCATGATGAGCGCGGGGTCGCCCGGCAGCACGCGCACGACCATGAAAACGAGCAGCGACACGAAGAGGAGGGTGAGCAGCATCGCGGCCACCCTCCTCAGAACGTAGCGGCACAACCCGCTCTTCTTACTTCTGCCAGCCGACCTCTGAGAGGTCGAGGGACGGAACCGGCAGGTCCTTCCAGATGCCCGTGACGCCCTTCTTGGTGACAACCAAGCGCGGATGCATGTACAGCCACACGGCCGGCGCCTCGGCGGCCAGCATCTGCTGCATCTTGACGTACAGCTCCCGCCGCTTCTTGTCGTCCACCGTCACCTCGGACTCCTTGAACAGCGCCTGGAACTCGGGGCTGTCCCAGCGGAAATAGTACTTAGGGTTGGCGAAGTTCCCGATGTCCCAGGCTTCCGCGTGGCCGATGATGGACATGTCGTAGTCGGGGTTCTCGCAGGGCTTGAGACAGAAGACCTGCGCGAGCCACTGGCCCCACTCGATCTGCTGGATCTTGGCCCGGATCCCGACCTTGGCGAGCTGGTTGACGACGACCTCGGCGCTCCGCACCGTGTAGTAGTACTGGGGCGCCACCTTGAACGTCGCCTCGAAGCCGTTCGGGTAGCCCGCCTCGGCGAGGAGCTTCTTGGCCTTGGCCGGGTCGTAGGG
>JACORX010000398.1 GCA_016179165.1 Candidatus Rokuibacteriota bacterium
GCATCGAGCCTACCCCCGGATGCTTGAGCGTGAGAACGCGCTCGGGGTGCGCGCCGTGGTGCACGGGACCCGGCGGCTGGACCCAGAGCACCCGTCGCGAGGGGACCATCGCGTCATCGTCCTTGAACAGGATGAAGGGGCGATAGCGCCCGTCCCGGTTCGCGAGGAAAACCACTCCCCAGAGCGGTGCCGTCTTCAAGGTCTCTCCCGGCTTTCCTTCGGGCTCGCCGATCCGGAGAAGCGCCGCGTAGTCCTGCCGGCCGTCACCGGTGAAGTCCGCGCTGAAGAGCTGCTCGCGCCGCTGTTCTGCGCCGCAGCGCTCCTCAAGGATGTCGTCGGCGCCCACCACGCGGGCGGCTGGGTTGACGCGCCTGATCGCGTCGGCGAGCGCGGCGGGCATTGCTGCAGGCCCCTCGGCGCCGGCCGGTCCCGTACCGAGGGCCAAGGCCACGAGCGCGACGAAGAGGGTCAGGCCGGCCGTGGCTCGCGCGCGGCGGCGCCGGCCGCGTGGAGGAGCGGCTCGGGCGTGTCGGGGTTGATGGAGCAGTCGGGTCCCAGCAGCAGCCGGCGGCCGCGCATCTCGGCGATCGCGCTCCTCGCGCGGCCCGCCAGCGCCGGGCCGGTGAACCCCGCGATGTCCGGCTTGCCGGGAAGACCGCCGACGACCGCCCGCCCGGTTCTGAGCTGGCCCTCGGACAGCGTCGGATTTCCCGGCACCGTCGCCCAGGAGAAGGCCGTCACCGGATAGTCGAGGAATTCGTCGAAGAGCGCCCCCTCACCGCAGACGTGGAGCAGGTTGAACGGCGCCCGCTCGACGGCGGCGAGAATTCGGAGATCGTAAGGCCGCTGGAAGCGCCGGCACTCGGCCGCCGTCGTGAGCGAGCGCGTGGCGAGGTTGGTCGCGTAGAAGAGCCCGTCGGCTCCCGCGTCAAGGCAGGCGCCCGCATAGGCGCGAAGCGTGACGGCGACGGCGTCGAGGGCATGCTCGAGGGCCGCGGGCGCGGAGCGCATCAGCGAGAGCGTCTGCTCCCGGCCGCCCGTCATGAGAAACGGCATCACCATGAGCGGGGAGAACACGGTCCAGATGACCGGCGTATCCGGGCCGACGGCCGCGCGAATCAGCCGCAGGGCTTCCAGCTGCTCGCCGAGCGAGCCCGCGAGAGGGTCGGCGGGCTCGACCATCGCCAGAGCCGCCGCGTCGCCGATGGGCGCGCGAGTCACCGTGAAGGGGACCGCGCGATCGGTCGAGGCGCGGTATTCGAGTCCCCACATCTCGGCGAAGCACTGCGCCCGCGACTGCGGCTTGAGGTAGTCCCAGTCGAAGGTCCTGGCGAGACGCAGCGTCTCCCCGGCCAGGCCCTCGGCGGAGTTCTCCGCGGCGAAGTTGTGGAGCCAGAAGGCGATGGGAACGCGGTCGACGGGCTCCCCGCGGAGCGCCGCCAGGACCCTCGCGCGCTTCGTCGTCATCGGGGTTTGTCTCCCCAGGTGTTGTGGCGCGGCGTTACGCCGCGTCGGGGTCGATACTGTGTTCCTTCAGTTTTTTCCTGAGCGTGTTGCGGTTGATGCCGAGCAGCTGGGCGGCTCGGACCTGGTTGCCCTTCGTCTCGCGTATCACGGCGCGCAGGAGCGGCTTTTCGACGAGCCCGACCATGAGGCCGTGAAGGTTTGCCGCGGCGTGGCCCCGCAGGCCCCGCACGCACTCGGCCATCTTCGTCTGGATGATCTCTTCCAGCGAGGCGTCGGCGGCCACGCCCGCCGCGGCGGAGACGGGGCCGATCGGCAGGTGCTCGGGTAGAATCACGCCGCCCGACACCATCACCATGGCGCGCTGGATCACGTTTTCGAGCTCCCGGACATTGCCCGGCCACTCGAAGCCCACGAGCCGGTCCATTGCCTCGGGTGCGACCACGCGCTCGCCGAGCGTCTCGGAATACTTGGAGAGGAAGTGCTCGACCAGAAGCGGGACGTCTCCTCGCCGCTCGCGCAGCGCGGGGAGCGAAAGGCTCACGACGTTGAGCCGGTAGAAGAGGTCCTCGCGGAACTTCCCCGACTTCATCATCGCTTCGAGATCACGGTGAGTGGCCGCGAGCACGCGCACGTCCATGCGGATCAGCTCGTGGCCGCCCACGCGCTCGAAGGTCCGCTCCTGAAGCGCCCGCAAGAGCTTCACCTGCAGCTCGGGCGGCATGTCGCCGATCTCGTCGAAGAAGACCGTGCCGCCGTGCGCCAGCTCGAGCTTGCCGAGCCGCCGCTCCTTGGCGTCGGTGAACGCGCCCTTCTCGTGGCCGAAGAGCTCGGACTCGAGCAAGGTCGCCGGAATGGCCGCGGCCGAGATGCCGACGAAAGGCCGCCCTGCCCGCCGGCTGTAGTGGTGGAGCGCCCGGGCCACGACCTCCTTGCCGGTTCCCGACTCGCCGCGGAGGAGCACGGAGACATCGCTTGCCGCGACGCGGCCGATCGTCTTGTAGACCTCCTGCATGGTCGGGTGCCGGCCGACGAGCGCCCCGAACTCCCAGACCTCCCTGAGCCCGGTCTTGAGCGAGGTCACCTCCTGCGACAGGCGCCGGGCCATCAGCGCCCGCTCGGCCAGGAGCAGGGCCTCGTCGAGGTCGAAGGGCTTGGCGAGGTAGTCGTAGGCGCCCTTCTGCATGGCCTGTATGGCCGTCTCGACGGTGCCGTGCGCGGTCATGATCACGACCTGGGCATCGGGGCGCTTGCCGCGCACATGGCCGAGGAGGGTCAGGCCATCCATGCCCGGCATGCGGATGTCCAGCAGGATGAGGTCGAAGGGCTGCGCCTCGGCCTCCCGGAGGGCGGCGGTGCCGTCCTTGACCGCGGTCACCTGGTAGCCGGCCCCACGGAAGCCCTTCTCGAGCACCCAGCGGAGCCCGTCTTCGTCGTCGGCGATGAGGATGCGCCCTTCAGCCATGGTTGCCATTCTACAGCGCGTTCTCCTTAAGTTGGCTGCGCCGTCCGCAATCCGATCGTGCCCTCACCGCCAGCTTGTCGAACGAGTTCGAGCCTGGGGCAGCATTCTATCTCGGCCGACCGCATCGCAACCGTGAAGGGGAAC
>JACORX010000379.1 GCA_016179165.1 Candidatus Rokuibacteriota bacterium
GGTGCGATGACGGTGACGGTGACGGAGCCCGTGGACATCCTGCTCGTGGAGGACAGTCCCGAAGACGTGGAGCTGACCCTGCGGGCCCTCAGAAAGGCGCGCATCGCCAACCAGATCGAGGTGGCCGAGGACGGGGCAAAGGCGCTGGAGTACCTGTTCGGGACGGGCCCCTACGCGGGCCGGGACGCGAACCTCGTGCCGAAGCTCGTGCTGCTCGACCTGAAGCTGCCCAAGCTGAACGGCCTCGAGGTGTTGACGCGCCTTCGGGCCGATGAGCGGACGCAGAAGATCCCGGTCGTGGTCCTCACCTCCTCGCGGGAGGATTCGGACGTGGCCGAGGCCTACCGGCTGGGCGTCAACAGTTATATCGTGAAGCCGGTCGAGTTCGAGGGGTTCGCGGAGGCGGTGGGCCAGCTGGGGCTCTACTGGCTGTTGCTGAACGAGCCACCCCGGTAGGAGCCATGGGCGCGCCCCTTCGGATCCTGATGGTCGAGGACATCCCGACCGATGCGGAGCTGAACGCGAGCGAGCTGCGCCGGATCGGGCTGAGCTTCGAGTGGCGGCGCGTCGAGACGCGGGAGGAGCTGCTCTCCGCTCTCGAGGACCTCCATCCCGACATCGTGCTGTGCGACTACAGCCTGCCGGGCTTCAGCGCGCCCGAAGCGCTGGGTCTGCTGCGGGAACGCGCGCCCGACCTGCCCGTGGTCATCGTGACGGGCACCCAGGACGAGGAAACCGCCGTCGAGTGCATGAGGATGGGGGCGTGGGACTACGTGCTGAAGGAGCACCTGGTGCGGCTGGGCCCGGCCGTCCACCGGGCTCTCGAGCGGGCGGGCGTCGTGCGCACCCGCAAGCGGGCGGAAGAGGAACTGCGGAGCAGCGAGGCCCGCTTCCGCCTGCTGATCGAGAGCATCCCGGACGCTCTCGTGGTGTCCGATCGCGAGGGCCGCATCCAGATGGTCAACGCGCGGGCCGAGGCGATGTTCGGCTACACACGGCACGAGCTTATCGGGCACACCGTCGAGGCACTCATACCCGAGGTGCTGAGGGGTCGTCACCTCAGTCACGACACGATGTCGTCGGCGGCCCTCGGTCTCCATCTGGCGGCGCCGAGCCTGGACCTGCGCGCCCGGCGCAAGGATGGCAGCGAGCTGCCGGTGGAGATAAACTGGAGCCCCATCGAAACGGCCAACGACCTCCTCGTCATCAGTGCCATCCGTGACGTCACCGAGCAGCGCCGCGCCGCCGAAGAGATTGCGGCGCAGCGGCGATTCCTCCGCGAGGTCATCGACGTCAACCCCAATTTCGTCTTCGCCAAGGATCGCCTCGGCCGGTTCACGTTGGCCAACAAAGCCGTGGCCGACGCCTACGGGACCACTCCAGAGGCCCTGATTGGCAAGAGCGACGCGGACCTCAACCCGAACGTCGAGGAGGTCGAGCACTTCCGGCGGGACGACCTCGAGGTCCTGGAGACCGGCCGCGACAAGTTCATCCTCGAGGAGCGTATCACCGACGCGACGGGCCAGGAGCGGTGGCTCCAGACGGTCAAGCGGGCGATCGGCCCGGTGGGTGGCACGGCGACCTACGTCCTCGGTGTCGCCACGGACATCACGGAGCGCAAAAAGCTCGAGATCCAGCTCATCCAGGCCCAGAAGCTGGAGGCGATCGGCCAGCTCGCAGGCGGGGTGGCGCACGATTTCAACAACCTGTTGACGGTCATCTTGGGGCGCTGCGCGCTCGTGCTCGGCAGCCTGCCGCCCGATGCGTCACCGCGCCGGGACATCGATCTGATCCAGAAGACGGCTGACCGGGCCGTGGCGCTGACCCGGCAGCTCCTGGCGTTCAGCCGGAAGCAGATCCTCGAGCCCAAAGTGCTGGATCTCGACGTCGTGGTCCCCGGCATCGCGACGATGCTCCAGCGGTTGATCGGGGAAGACATCGAGTTGGTCTTTCGCCCCGGCGCCGAGCTCGGTCGCGTGAAGGCAGACCCGGGACAGATCGAGCAGGTCATCATGAATCTTGCCGTCAATGCCCGCGACGCGATGCCAGACGGCGGCCGAATCACCATCGAAACAGGGAATGTGGAGTTGGGCGACGAGTACGCCCGACAGCACGTGGGCGTCCAGCCTGGCCCATACGTCCTACTCGCCGTCAGCGATACGGGCACGGGCATGGACAGTGCGACGCAGGCGCGAATCTTCGAACCGTTCTTCACCACGAAAGCCCCTGGCAAGGGGACGGGGCTCGGGTTATCAACGGTCTACGGCATCGTCAAACAAAGCGGTGGGAACATCTGGGTGTACAGCGAGCCTGGCAGGGGCACGACATTCAAGGTGTACTTGCCTCGCGTCGAGAACACCGCCGAGCCTGTCCAAGTTATCAGACCCGCGCCGGGCCGGGGTACCGAGAGCATCTTGCTCGTCGAAGACGAGGAAGCGGTCCGGGCCCTGGCCCGGGAGGTCCTCGAAGGTTATGGGTATACGGTGTTCGAGGCGCGTGACGTCGCCGATGCGATGCTGATCGCCGAACGACACACCGGCCCCATCCATCTCCTGGTCACTGACGTGGTCATGCCACAGATGAGCGGTCGGGCCCTCGCCGAGCGCCTAGCTTCACTACGCCAGGAGATGAAAGTGGGGTTCATGGAGGGCTAGACGGCCAACGCGATCGTCCATCACGGGACACTCGACGCCGGCACCAGCTTTGTCCAGAAACCCTTCACGCCCGACGTCCTTGCACGGAAGGTGCGGGAGGTCTTGGATGCGCCCTGACGCCCTCCGGCCGACCGCTTAACAGAAGCGAGGCACACGGGGTGGTTGTCGCTTATCGTGCTGACTTTGTGCGGAGCGCCTCGAGGGACGCGGCGGCGTCCAGGAAGTGCTGAGTCCGCTCATCACCGCACGAGCACGAATGCCACGCCGAGCGAGGTGAGATCGGCGTTCACCGAGTGCAGGCGTCGGTCGTGCTGCCGCTGCTCGGCGGCCGGCGGCTCGCGCCGCTGGCGTCGCTCGCCCTGCCGCCGGTCCAGGATCACCGCGACGTCCGGGCGAGCCGTGAAGCTCTGCGACAGGTAGTCGTAGAGCGGCTGCTCGTGCTGCGCGACGATGATCAGGTCCTTCACGCGTCCGATCGCCGGATGCCCACCGCGATCGGTGCGAGCACGCGCTCGAGATCGAGCGGCTTCGACAGCATGGCGGGAGCGAAGGGGCGCAGCGCTCGGAGCGCCTCGACGTCGTTCAGCCCGGGTATCTGAGTGTCCATCTTGCTCGGCTTCGCCTCATCCGGTCCTCGCACAGCCCATTGCGGCGTCCTCCTGCAGACACGATCCACGCCGATGCTATCACGGCCGTCTCCCGCCCCGATTGGGTTCCCTCACCCCCCCGGGAGCAGGGGTAGCGGCGGCGCAGAGCGAAGGCGGTAGACGTGATCGCGAGAACGACAACGACGCCCGGGAGGTAGACGGGCACAAAGGGATCGAAGCCCACGGGCAGCTCGTACAGCCGGGGAAGGCCGAAGGATAGAAACGCCTTCCGAAGGTAGAACACGAGCGAGTAGGTCGAGATGGCAAGCCACTCGGCGGCGCGGATCGGGCTCACGTGCCGCCGGCCGCGGCGGCATCCCGCGGGGCCTCGCCACGTTGCGGCCCGCTCAGTCCCTGACGGGCAGCGTGAGGAGAGCGTCGGGGTCGATTCGGGCGGTGCGGAGGTGGGCACCCCAGTGCAGGTGAGGCCCCGTGGCGCGGCCAGTGCTCCCCACGGCCCCGATGACCGAGCCGCGCTCGACGAGGGCGCCCTCGGCCACGTCCGCCCGATCGAGGTGCATATAGAGCGTGTACAGTCCCTCGCCGTGATCGAGCGCCACAAGCCGGCCCCCGAAGAAGAACTCGACCACCAGGGCGACGCGCCCGCGGTTCGAGGCCACGACGGGCGTTCCGGCAGGAGCCGCGAAATCCGCGCCCGAGTGGGGAGAGCGGGGCTTGCCGTTTATGATGCGGCGCGAGCCGAAGCCCTCGGCCTTGGCGTCGGTGGCGACGGGCTTCGTGAAGGGGCCCCGCCAGAGCCGCTCTGGCCCGACCGTGTCGAAAAGCGCGCGAAGCCGCGCCGATTCCGAATTGGCCCGACTCTCGTCCTCCGGAGAGAGGTCGACCATGGCCTTGGGCAGGCTCAAGCGCTGGACGGGGAAGTTGCGCGCCTTGACCGTGATCGCGCCCACAGCCTTGCGCGGTGCGCCCGTGCCGTCCACGAATCCGAGACGCCACGGCATCTTGCCGGGCTTAGCCTCGAGATCGATCCCGAGGAGCGCCGCATACCCGTCGGCGTAGGGGAAGAACAAGAGCGGGTGGCCCGCCAGGCTGCCGTCAATTTCTGGAGCGGCCGCCACACCGGTCACCACCATGAGCGCCACGTCGCCCTGCCGCACCGCCGACGGCGTCACCGTCACCTTCACCGCCGCACCAGCCGCCCCCGGCCCCACGAGAACCAGCAAAACTGCCACAACGCTTATAAGAAAAGCCATGCTGCGATTGTACGCGCCGACCCCGCCGGTCCGAAGAAACCGCGCGGATCATGCGCGAGGCGGGAGGGGGCCGGGGGATGCCCCCCGAACCCCCGTGCTGTTGGGGGTCGCAGTTCGAGTTGAGCGGCCCGGCCGAGAGGCGAGGGCTGAGTAGATCGGCGCCCCGGCCCCTCGCGGGCGCGGTGACAACCA
>JACORX010000382.1 GCA_016179165.1 Candidatus Rokuibacteriota bacterium
AGCAATACCAAATGAAGTGCCGCAAGTGCGGAGCCGGCGCCGTCATCGAGCTGCCGCGGCACAACGCCGCCTTCTGCGCGCCCGACTTCCAGGAGTTCTTCCGCAAGCAGGTCGCCGAAGCCATCCGCAAGCACAAGATGTTCACGACCGAGGAGCCCGTCCTCGTAGCCGTTTCCGGCGGCAAGGACTCGCTCGCTCTCTGGGACGTGCTGATCGAGACGGGCTACCAGACGGCCGGGCTCTACCTCGACCTGGGCATTTTCGACTACTCGGTCGAGTCCAAGGCCAGGTGCGAAGCGTTCGCCGCCTCGCGCGGCCAGAAGCTGATCGTCGAGTCCGTCGCCGAGACGGTCGGAGCGGGCATCCCCGAGGTCCAGAAGGCGACGCGGCGGCCGACCTGCTCGGCCTGCGGTCTCTCCAAGCGCTACCTCATGAACCGCGCGGCCGTCGACCACGGCTACCCGGTGATCGCGACGGGCCACAACCTGGACGACGAGGCCGCCGTGCTCTTCGGCAACGTGCTCCACTGGCAGATGGATTCGCTGTCACGCCAGTCGCCCGCGCTCGCCTCGACCCACTCGAAGCTCGCCCGGCGCGTCAAGCCGCTCTACCGCCTGTCGGAGCGGGAGACGGCGGCCTACGCCTTCCTGCGCGGCATCGACTACATCGTGGACGAGTGCCCGTTCGCCAAGGGCGCCACGTCCATCGCCCACAAGCAGATCCTCGACAGGCTCGAAGAGGCGTCGCCGGGCGCGAAGCACAACTTCCTCTTCGGCTTCCTCGAGAAGGCGCGCGGCGTCTTCGAGGGCGCGGAGCCGACGGTGCTCAACGAGTGCGCGGTCTGCGGCCAGGTCACCACCGGGGAGATCTGCGCCTTCTGCAAGCTCAGCGACCAGGTCAAGCGCCGCCGCGCCTGACCGTGCTTTTCATCCACACAGGGAGGCCGTCATGAACAACGCGGTGATCGTCGGAGCGGCGCGAAGCGCCGTCGGGAGGAAGAACGGCAAGCTGTCGACGGTGAGGCCTGACGACCTGCTGGCCGACACGCTCAAGGCCCTGGTCGAGCGGACCAAGATCGACCCGGCCGAGGTCGAGGACGTCGTGATCGGCTGCGTGGACCAGCTGGGCGAGCAGGGCTTCAACATCGCCCGCAACGCCGCCCTCATCGCCGGCTTCCCGCTGGACGTCTGCGGCACCACGCTCGACCGCATGTGCGGGTCGGGACAGCAGGCCGCCAACTTCGCCGCGATGGGCGTGATGTCCGGCCAGTACGACTGCGTCATCGCGGGCGGCATCGAGAGCATGAGCCGCGTGCCGATGGGCTCGAACGGCTCGGGCCCAGGCGAGGGGCCGCTCTCGCCGCGGCTGCAGGCCCTCTACAACATCGTCCCCCAGGGCATCTCCGCGGAGATGCTGGCGGAGAAGTGGGGGCTCAAGCGCGAGGAATTGGATAGGTTCTCCGGCCAGAGCCACGAGAAGGCAGGCCGCGCGATCGCCGAGGGGCGGTTCCAGCGTGAGATCGCGCCGATCACGCTGCCGGACGGCAGCGTCTTCGA
This sequence comes from Candidatus Rokuibacteriota bacterium, assembly GCA_016179165.1. Taxonomy (GTDB): domain Bacteria; phylum Methylomirabilota; class Methylomirabilia; order Rokubacteriales; family CSP1-6; genus AR37. The sequence continues at coordinate 1,557 of JACORX010000382.1, forward strand.
CACCGACGAAGGTGTGCGGGTGCCGGTCAACTGGGAGAAGCTCGCCTCGCTCGCGCCGTCCTTCAAGCCCGACGGTGTCGTCACCGCGGGCAGCTCGTCGCAGATCTCCGACGGCGCCGCGGCGCTCCTCATCATGTCCGAGGCGCGCGCCGAGGCGCTCAAGCTCACGCCGCGCGCGCGCTTCGTGGCGACGTCCCTGGCCGGCGTGGACCCGACGATCATGCTGACGGGCCCGATCCCGGCGACGCAGCGCGTGCTCAAGAAGGCCGGCCTCAAGATCGACCAGATCGATCTCTTCGAGATCAACGAGGCCTTCGCCTCGGTCGTGCTCGCGTGGGAGCGGGAGCTCCACCCCGACATGGATCGCGTCAACGTCAACGGCGGCGCCATCGCGCTCGGCCACCCGCTCGGCTGTTCGGGTGGGAGGCTCATGAACACGCTGCTCCACGAGCTCGAGCGCGCGAAGAAGCGCTACGGGCTTCAGACCATGTGCATCGGTTTCGGGCAGGGGATCGGCACCATCATCGAGCGGCTGTAGCCGGCTGACAGTCGAAGCGCGAGGCGCCCGCCCCGCTACCGCGCTGAGGCGGCGGGCTTGCGGAAGACGGCAACGATCTCGACGCCGCGGAACCAGCCTGCGAAGAGCAGGTCGAGCGAGAAGAGCGCCGCCAGCGTGACAGAGGCGGCGCGCATCGCCGCACGCGTGAGGCCCGCCGGCGCCGCCCGCGGGACCACGGCGTCGTGGACCTGCCCGAGCACGCTCAAGTAGATGCGCATGAACGGGAAGCCGTAGTCGAAGAGGACTTCCGGAGCGCAGGCCGGAAAGAGGCGCACCAGCTCGTCGCGGGCATAGCGCCGCAGGTGTCCATTGGCCTCGTCGGCGCGCGAGTAGAGCGCCTGGTTCTCCGGCACCATGCAGACCACGCGGCCGCCCGGCCGCAGCACGCGAATGGCCTCGCGCGCGACGCCCGCGTCGTCGGCGATGTGCTCGAGCACGTCGATGAGCAGGATGGCGTCGAAGCTCCCGTCGCGGAAGGGCAGGTGCTCACCACCGCCCACCACGAAGCCGCCGCGCGTGCACCGCCGCGCACGGGTGGTCTTGACGCCCTCGAAGGCCGGGTCGTAGGAGACGACGCGGTTGTGCCGCTCCAGGAGCAGGCTCAGGTGGCCCATGCCGCAGCCGAGGTCGAGGACATCGAGGCCCTTGAGGGG
>JACORX010000389.1 GCA_016179165.1 Candidatus Rokuibacteriota bacterium
GCGGCTCGAGCAGCCGATCCCCGAGATGAACACGATGTCCTCTTTCGGAACGCCGAGGGTCGGCATCGTCTTCTGCACCGCGCTCAGGATGGCGTAGTCCCCACAGCCCGGGCACCACCGCACGTCCTGGTCGGACTCGAAGTCCTTCTTGGTGTACTTCGGCACGGATCCCGGGGTCCCCGTGACAGTGCTCACTCCTTCGCCTCCAGAAGTTGGCTGACGGCCTCGAGGATCTCCTGGCTGGCCAGCGGCATGCCGCGGACCCGGTTGAACCCGACGGCATCGACGAGGTACTCGGCGCGCAGAACGCGCACGAGCTGGCCGCTGTTGATCTCGGGGACGAGCACGCGCCGGAACTGGCGCAGGATCTGGCCGAGGTCGGGCGGCAGCGGGTTCAGGTGGCGAATGTGGATGGAGGCGACCGCCTTGCCCTCCATCTGCGCCTCCTCGACGGCCGCGGTGATGGCCCCGTACGTACTGCCCCAGCCGACCACGAGTACGTCACCGGATTCCTTGCCGTTGACAACGGTCGGCGGGATCTCCTGCGCGACCCGCCGGACCTTCTCGGCGCGCGTGCGCACCATGTGATCGTGGTTGTCGGCCTCGTAGGAGATGTTGCCCGTGACGTCCTGCTTCTCGATGCCGCCGATCCGGTGCTCGAGCCCTGGCGTGCCGGGGCGCACCCACGGCCGCGCCAGCGTGGCCGCGTCGCGGGCGTACGGGGCAAAACCCTCCGCTTCGGTACGGAACGCGACCGGGATGTCGGGCAGCGTCTTGACGTCGGGAATCAGCCAGGGCTCGGAGCCGTTGGCGAGGTATCCGTCCGACAGGACCATCACCGGCACCATGTACTTGATGGCGATGCGCACCGCCTCGTAGGCGATGAAGAAGCAGTCGCCGGGCGTGCACGGCGCGATGACGACGATGGGGCACTCGCTGTTGCGCCCGTACAGGGCCTGCATCAGGTCGGCCTGCTCGGTCTTGGTCGGCAGGCCCGTGCTGGGGCCGCCGCGCTGGATGTTGAAGATCACGAGCGGCAGCTCCGCCATCACCGCGAGCCCGATGCCTTCGCCCTTGAGGGCGATGCCCGGGCCGCTCGAAGCTGTCACGCCGATGGCGCCGCCGAACGAGGCGCCGATGGCCGAAGTGACGGCGGCGATCTCGTCCTCGGCCTGGAACGTGCGCACCCGCCAGCGCTTGTGAAGCGCAAGCTCCTCGAGGATGCTCGAGGCCGGCGTGATCGGGTAGGCCCCGAAGACCATCGGGATCTTGGTGCGCTCCGCCGCGGCGAGCAGGCCCCAGGCGAGGGCCCGGTTGCCCGTCATGCTGCGGTACACGCCCGGCGGCATCTCGGCGGCCTCGATGCCGTAGTGCTCGGAGAACATCTCGGCCGTCTCGCCGAAGGCGTGGCCCGCCTTGAGAACCCTGACATTGGCCTCGACGAACGTCGGGTTCTTCGCAAAGCGCTGCTTGATGGCCTCGAGCGTCGGATCGAGCGGCCGCGTATAGATCCAGGAGACGAGCCCGAGGGCGAAGAAGTTCTTGCAGCGCTCCTTCTCCTTGGCGTTGAGCGGCAGGTCTTCGAGCGACTTCTTCGTCATCGCGCCGATGTCCACCTGGTAGAGGCGGTACTTCTCGGCCAGGCCCGGGTCGGCGAGCGGGCTCTTGGGCTCGCCCTTCGCGTCCTTCGGGTAGCCGGCTTTTTCCAGATTTCGCTGGTCGAAGGCCGCCGTGTTGACGATGAGGATGCCACCCGACTTGAGATCGGCCAGGTGCACCTTGAGCGCCGCAGGGTTCATCACGACGAGCGCGTCGAGCTGGTCGCCAGGCGTGTAGACCCGCTGGCTCCCGAACTGCAGCTGGAAGCTCGACACCCCGAAGAGGGTGCCGGCGGGCGCCCGGATCTCGGCCGGGAAGTTCGGCAAGGTCGAGATGTCGTTGCCGGCCCAGGCCGCCTCGGTGGTGAACTGCTCGCCGGTGACCTGCATGCCGTCGCCGGAGTCGCCGGCGAAGCGGATGACGGCGCGGGTCAGCGTTCGGCGCGGCTTGGCGACCGCTGGGGCGGGCGTCACGGTTTCACTCATGGTCTCGGTCGTCCTCTCAGTGACAGCCGTCGTCGGCGCAGAGCGGCCCCGGACGCATCGTCGCTGGGAACCCCCTCCAGGCGGGAGCCGCTACGGCTTCATGCTACCCAAAAGCCCTCGGATAGGCAAGGTTATCTCCGGTCCGACCACCGGAGTTCGCCGCGACGCGCTACGGCCTTGCGCCTAGAATTCGAGCAGCTCCATCTTGGCCGACCGCGTGAGGTTGCGACAGCCGCCGGGCTCCACGAGCACCATGTCCTCGATCCGCACGGCTCCCCGCCCCGGGTAGTAGAGACCGGGCTCGACCGTCACCACCTGCCCTGTCTTGAGCTCGTAATCGACCCGGCTGATGCGGGGCAGCTCGTGTATGTCGAGGCCGACGCCGTGGCCGGTCCCGTGGAAGAACCCCTGGTTACGTCCGTCCACAACGCCCGTCGCATAGCCGCGCGCCTCCATCGTGCCTGCGACCTCGGCGTGGATCGCCCCTCCGGAGGCGCCGTCCCTGACCAGCTCGATGCCGCGCAGCTGCGCCGCCAGGACGGCATCGTAGATCCGCTTGAGCGTCTCCGGGGCCTTGCCCTTGACTACGGTACGGGTCATGTCCGCGAAGTAGTGCGAGGTCGAGGAGCGAGGGAAAATGTCGAAGATGATGCCCTGGTTGGGGCGGATGGGGCCCGAGCCCTGGTTGTGCGGGTCCACGCCCTGCTCGCCGCAGGCGATGATCGTGTGCTGGGCGATGCAGTCGTTCTCCATGAGCGACACGTTGACGACCTTCTTCAGGTCTTCGGAGGTCAGGGGCCTGCCCTTGTAGACGACATCATTGCCGCGGATGACGCTCTGACTGAGCACGTCGAGCGCCGCCGCGAGCGCGGTCTCCGTGTGCCGCTGGGCCAGCTCGATGGCCGCTACCTCCTCGGCCGACTTGACGACGCGCTCCGGAAAGAACGGGTGCGGCCTCACCTGTACCGTGACTCCGCGCTCGCGCAGCCGGTCGGCGGCTTCGAGCGGGAAGTCGGCGGGCACCTCGACGGTCGCGACGCCATAGTCCTCGAGGAGCAGGCTGAGGGTGTCGGTGAGCCTCGGCTGCGCCCAGCGCTGCTTGGCCTTGGCTTCCCACTCGGAAAGCGACA
>JACORX010000390.1 GCA_016179165.1 Candidatus Rokuibacteriota bacterium
CCTGGTGGAGATCGGGGCGCGGACCCGGACGATTCCCCCCGCCTTGCGGCGGGCGCTGGCCCATCGCGACCGGGGGTGCCGCTTCCCGGGCTGCGAGGTCCGCTTCGCCGAGGGGCATCATCTCCGTCACTGGGCCCACGGAGGCCCCACCACGCTCTCGAACCTCGCCCTCCTCTGCCGTCGCCATCATCGGGCGGTGCACGAAGAAGGCTTCCAGGTCGCGCGCGGGCCCGACGGCGCCCTGCGATTCCGGCGGCCCAACGGACACCCGCTGCCTGAAGTCCCTACACCCGCCGCGGTGCCAGAAGATCCCGTCGCGGCGCTTCGCGCGTGTCACGATGCACAGGGACTTCGCCTCGACGCGCGCACGGCGTGCCCCGGCTGGCTCGGGGAACGACTCGATGTGGTGTGGGCGATCGACGTTCTGCACCCGCTGGCGCAGGCAGCGCGCCCGTCGCTTGACCACTCGGGCCTCAGACGCTGAGGCCAGCGCGCCCTTTCTTGAGCTCGCTGGCCCACATCGAAGGAGATTGAGCATCAACCTCAAGATCACCAACGCGCCCTGGCTGACCATCCCGAAGTCCCACCGGCTGTGAGCCTACGGGCTGACCGATACGCCTCCCTGACACCGTTGACCCGCGCGGAGGGCGAAGGATTTGTGTCCGCCGAACGTGCCCAGCGGCGGCTGCATCCTCATGGGCTGCCTGCACAGCACCGATGGCAGCTGCCGAGTCCGGGGTGACGCATCCCGTTGATTTCGCGTCCGCCGCCCCGTGGCACAGGCTTTGCGTCAGATGCTCGCCATGGGCATCGCGCCGACGACTCAATCACCAGCGACTCCGTCTCCCACGCCTGGACCCAGGCCACAGGGCTTCCACGGCGCCGTCAGCGAGTTCAAGCGTCGGCTCATCGAGGCGACGCTGACCCAGTCAGGCGGCAACCGCACGCACGCGGCCCGGGCGCTGGGGCTCCAGCGGACCTATCTCTTGCGGCTCATGCGCGAGTTCGAGGTCCACATCCCGCCGCCGCCGGGCCCCTGGCACCGCGCCAACGGAGCCAACGGCAGCAACGGCGGCGGCCCGCTCGCTCCGACCCAAAGACATTGACACGCGGGAGTCCTCGGTTTGAAATGAGCAGGTGAACAACGTCTGGATCGCCGGGGCGGGGATGACCCGCTTCGGCCGGCGCGATGAGACCTTGCCCGACCTGATCGCCGAGGCCGGCCTGGCAGCGCTCCTCGATGCGGGCATCGAGCGTCCCGACGCGCTGGTCGTCGCGGCCATGAACCCCGAGGAGTTCACCGGGGAGGGTAACTACGGCTCGCTGATCAATACGCACTTGGGCCTGGCCCAGGTGCCAACCGTGCGGGTCGAAACGGCGACCTCGTCGGGTATGGCCGCCGTCTACGCGGGCTTCGCCGATATCGCGGCCGGTCTCCACCGGACGGTGCTGGTCGTGGGCGGCGAGAAGATGAGCCACATCCCCACGCCGCGCGTGTCCGAGATCATCGGCCGCTCCATCGACCCGCACGAGCGCACCTACGGGACGACCATGCCGGCCTTGGCGGGGCTCGTCACGCGCGCGGCCATGCAGAGCCGCGGCCTCACGCTGAGAGAAATGGCGCAGGTCGCGGTGAAGAACCACGCCAACGGCGCGCGGAACCCGCTCGCACACTTCCGGGAGCCGGTGACGATCGAGGCCGTGATGGAGAGCCGGCTCGTGGCCGACCCGCTCAGGCTCTTCCACTGCTGTCCGATCTCTGACGGCGCGGCCGCGGTCGTCCTGACGGCTGAGCCCGCCGCCGTCCGCATCGCCGGCATCGGGCAGGGGACGGACACCATGGCCGTGCGCTATCGGAGTGATCTGACCTCGTTCCGCGCCACCCAGGCGGCGGCGCAGGCCGCGTACAAGATGGCCGGCTTCGGCCCAGCGCGCGTCGAGCTGGCAGAGCTCCACGACGCCTTCTCGCCCTTCGAGCTGATCTCGCTGGAGGACACGGGTCTGATCCCGGTCGGCAAGGCCGGGCGCGCCACGCTCGACGGCGAGACGGCGCTCGACGGCCGGCTGCCGGTCAACACCTCGGGCGGGCTCAAGGCGCGCGGGCATCCGCTGGCCGCCACCGGCATTGCCCAGACCGTCGAGATCTGCTGGCAGCTTCGCGGGATGGCCGAGGGGCGACAGGTCCAGGCGCGCGTGGGGCTGGCGCAGTCCATCGGGGGGCTCGCCACCAACAACTGGGTGGCGCTCCTCGAGGCACGCGCATGATCGCCCAGTCGATCGAGGCCTCGCGCTGCCCCCGCTGCGAGCGCATGGTCGTGCCCCCAGCGCACTACTGCCCCGATCACCCGGTGGCGATGGAGCCGGCGACCGTGGCCGGGGTGGGCGAGATCGTGTCCTTCACGACGCTCCACTCGCCTCCGGAGGGATTCAAGGCCCCGCTCCACATCGCCCTGATCGAGCTCAAGGGTGGCGCGCGGCTCTTCTGCCACGGGCAGGAGACCCGCGGGATCAAGATCGGATCGAGCGTCGGCGTGGAATCGCTCGACGGCGTGTTCTATTTCTCCCACATGGGGTTCGCCGATCGGGCGCGGCTCTTCTGGCGGCGGGCCGGCGCCGGCGGAGAGAAGGTCGCCTCCATCAGCAAGAGCTTGGCCAAAGGCATCTGGAGAGGACGGTCCCGTGGCGACAGCTAGGAAGAAGGCTCCCGTCAGGAAGCAGGCTCTCGTCAGGAAACAGTCGGGGCCACCGCTCCACGGCATCCGCGTCATCGATCTCACGCGCGTGCTGGCCGGCCCGTTCTGCTCGATGTCGCTCGGCGACATGGGGGCGGAAGTCATCAAGGTCGAGGAGCCGGGCAAGGGGGACGACACGCGTGGGTGGCCGCCGTTCGCACACGGGGAATCGACCTACTTCATGTCGGTCAACCGCAACAAGAAGAGCCTGACGCTCAACATGAAGGCGCCCGAGGGGCAGGCGATCCTCCGCCGGCTCATCGCCAAGGCCGACGTGGTGATCGAGAACTTCCGCCCCGGCACCATGGAGCGGCTGGGCTTCGGCTACGACGCGCTCCGCAAGCTGAACCCCCGGCTGATCTACTGCTCCATCTCCGGCTTCGGAGAGAGCGGCCCGGAGTCCTCGCGCCCCGGTTACGACCTGATCGTCCAGGGCGAGTCGGGCGTCATGGACCTGACCGGCTTCCCCGACGGCCCGCCGGTCAAGGTCGGCAACTCCATCGGCGATCTCGTCGCCGGGATGTCCGCGGCCCAGGGCGTCACGTTGGCTCTACTCGCGCGCTCCAAGACCGGCAAGGGCCAGAAGGTCGAGATCGGGATGCTCGACGTCATGGCTTCACTGCTGACCTACCAGGCCGGGCTCTACTGGAACGCCGGCGGCAGGCCCACGCGCCGGGGCAACCAGCATCCGTCGATCGTCCCCTACGAGGTCTTCCAGGCCCAGGACGCCTACATGACGCTGGGCGTGGCCAACAGCTCCCTCTGGGAGCGCATGTGCGGGGCGATCGGCAGGGACGACCTGGCGAAGGACGCGCGCTTCGACAGCGAGGCCAAGCGCGTCACGAACCGCGACGCGCTCGGGCCCCTGCTCAACTCGACCTTCTCCACGCGTCCCGCCGCCGAGTGGCTCGCGCGTCTCGACAAGGCGGGCGTGCCGGCGGGGCGCATCAAGACGGTCGCCGAGGTCTGCGAGAGCGAGCACCTGCGCGCGCGCGGCATGTTCGTGCGGCTCGCGCACCCCAAGGCCGGCCCCGTCACCGCCATGGGCGTGCCGATCCGCCTCTGGGGCACGCCGGGCGCCGCCCAAGCCCCCGCGCCCCTCCTCGGCCAGCACACGGACGAGATCCTGAGCGGCCTCCTCCGCATCCCCAAGGCCAAGGCGGACAAGCTCCGCGCCGCCGGCGTGGTGTAAGCTTCCAGACGTGCGCCGACTGGCCGGGTTGCTCGCCGTGATCGTCACGCTGTTTCCGCTGACCGCCGGGGCCCAGGACAGCCGCCCGGCGCTCGAGAGCATCGCCAAGGCCTTGGGTGCCGGCGGCCTCAAGAGTGTCCAGTACACGGCTTCATCAAGGCCGCCATGGCCAACAACGCCACGGTCACGGGCCGGACCATCTCGTTCACCGTGCCGGGCCGCTTCAGCATGAAGGGTACGCTCGACGGGCGCAATCTCCTCGAGAGGGTCGAGGCGGTCTACACCAACCCAGTCCTGGGCGACATGCCGATGGAGGTGACGTACTCGGAGTACAAGGACTTCGGCGACGTGCAGTTCCCGATGCGGATCCGCCAGAGCGCCGGCGGCTTCCCTTCCGTCGACCTGGTCGTGGGCGAGGTCCGGCCCAACACGGTCGCCGACATCCAGGTGCCCGACAATATCCGCCAGGCGGTGACGCCGTACGCGCGCATCGTCACAGAGCAGCCGGCGCCCGGCGTCTGGTACCTGGCCGGCGGCAGCCATCACAGCGTGGTGATCGAGATGAAGGACCACGCGGTCGTCGTCGAGGGCCCGCTCAACGACGAGCGCTCGACAGCCGTGCTCGCCGAGGCGCGGAAGCTTGTTCCGGGCAAGCCGATCCGCTACGTGATCAACAGCCACCACCATTTTGACCACTCGGGCGGTCTTCGCGCGTTCGCGGCCGAGGGCGTGACGGTGATCACGCACGAGTCGAGCCGCGCCTTCTTCGAGCGAGCCCTGGCCGCGCCAGCGACCATGACGCCCGACCTCCAGGCGAAGTCGCGATGGGCGCCGAGCGTGGAGGGTGTGCGCGATCGCCGGACGCTGACCGACGGCGCGCGGACGGTGGAGATCCACCTCATGGCGAACAGCACCCACTGCGACGGGCTCCTGATGGTCTACCTGCCGAAGGAGCGGTTGCTGATCGAGGCCGACGCCTACACGCCGGCGCCGCCGAACGCCCCGCCGCCCACGCTGGTGAATCCGTTATCGGTCAACCTAGACGACAACATCAAACGGCTCGGCCTGGGCGTGGACCAGATCCTGCCGCTCCACGGCAGGATCGTGCCGCTGACCGAGTTGACCAAGGCCATCGGCCGCCAGTAGTCGGTAGTGTCCTAAGTTGGCGGGCCAGGCGCGCTGTTCTATGGGCCATTGTGTTATTGGCGGCCGTGGCTATTTCACCTGATCGTGTTGTGGGAATCACAGA
>JACORX010000453.1 GCA_016179165.1 Candidatus Rokuibacteriota bacterium
CCCTTTCAACACCCCTTGCGGCTCGCCGAGGACGCCGCCCTGGTGGATGCCCTGAGCGGGGGGAGGCTGCTCTTGGGAATGGGTCGGGGCTACCAGGTCCCCGAGTTCGACGTGTTTGGTATTCCGCAGAACACCTCCCGGGCCATGTTCATGGAGAGCCTGGACATCATCAAGATGGCCTTCACCGAGGAGAATTTCTCGTACGATGGCAAGTTCTGGAAGGTGAAGAACGCCACGGTGTTCCCCAAGCCGGTACAGAAACCCCACCCCCCCATCTACTGGGCGGGCATCAGTCCCGCCACCTACGAGCTGGCGGGCCGTCTCGGCTACAACATCCTTCGGGGGCCCAACTTTACTTCCATCAGCGCGGTGGAGCAGGCCTTTGCAACGTACACCGAAAACCTTCAGAAGCATGGCCACGACCTGGACAAGATGGACCTGCCCTTCTCCCTGAAGATCTACGTGGCACCCACCGACGAGGAGGCCAAGGCAGAGATCCACCATGCCCTCTGGTTCTATCACACCTTGTCGAAGCTACTCCCTGGAGCTCCCGGTCGGCCGACCCCGGCGGGCTATGAGGAGTACCCCAGAGACCCGTCGTTCCTGGCAGAGCTTACCGAAGACCAACTGTGGAACGCGGGGGTGGACGTGGGATCGGGGACCGTTTTCGGCTCACCGGAGCGGGTCATCGAACAGCTGCGCTTCTACATGAGCCGTACCCGCATCAACCACTGGATGCTCTGGTTCAAGGTCGGCGGCTTGGAGCACAGTAAGGTGTTGCGCTCCATGGAGCTGTTTACCAAGCACGTCATGCCCGCCCTCCGGGAGGCAAAAGAAGTGTGAGCGTAGGCCGTTCAAAGCCCCTCCGCTGGCGCGACGGGCGGGGAATCGCCGTGGAGGTTGCCGGCCAGCGCATCGCGCTGCCGATCAGACCTTCCAGGAGCCCTGGCTCCACGCGCTCCACGTCCTGGGCGGGATCGTAGTCAACGTCGTCCTCCTGGTGACAACCGAGTGGCGCCGGCTTGCGCTCCCACCGCTTCGAGCTGGCCGGACTCTACTAGCACTTCGTGGACATCGTCTGGATTCGCGCGGCTCGCGCGGTGTACCGTCCCCATCGGCCTCTACGTGTCGGTGACGGGGATCGCGATCTACCTTATACTCTACCGGCTCTCCTGATGGCCGGCCCCCGTCCCGGGAGGTCCCCACCGTGATCGCGGCCTACGTGGAATCGCTGAAGCTCCGGATCGGCAGCTTCGTAAACCTCTTCCTGCTGCTCCTCTTCCTCGGCGTGCTGCTGGAAGTGGGGCTGCGCCGGCAGCTGGGATCCCGAAGCGCGTTCCCCCCGGGGCGCGTCCAGACTCGGGATACTCTCTTCACGGTCGGGGAGAGACCCACGCGACCGTGTCCCCTGCCTTGAGATGCGCTCACCGCTGGAGGAGTCAAGGGGTGCCAGCTAGCACGAGATGGGCTCGGCTGCTCGCCGTCGGCGAGGGGTTGCTCGTGAGCGCCATCTGGGCGTCTTCGTTCGTGATCATCAAGATTGGCCTGGTCCACTTGGGGCCGCTGACCCTGGCAGGCGTGCGGTACTTCGCCGCGTTCCTGTTCCTTCTTCCCTTGTTGGCGCTCAGCGGAACGTTCCGACGCAACCCGGCTCCGGGCCGGTGGGGTCGCCTCTTCCTGATGGGGCTCTTGGCCTATCCGGTGAGCAATGGCGCGCTCTTTTGGGGGCTCCAGTATGTCCCGGCTACAACCGGGGCCTTCTTGCACAGCCTGCTCCCCCTGCCGAGCCTGGTGGTCGCCCTCGTCTGGCTGCGGGAGATCCCGATCCCGCGGCAGCTCCTGGGCCTCACGGTGGCCCTGGCAGGAAGTGCTCTCTTCTTCTGGCAGGGTCTCGGCGCCGGGGATCCACTGGCTCTGGCGGTGGTCGGCCTGAGCGTCGTGGCATTCGGCGTCTTCGTCGTGCTGAGCCGGGCTCTGGCCCGCGAGGGCCACGTGCCTACATTGCCCTTGACCGCCCTCCCCCTGGGATTTGGCGGTGGCCTGCTTCTTGCCGTGGCGCTACCGCTCGAGGGGGCGGCCCCGCCGGCGCTGGAAGGCTGGGTTGCCGTGTCCTGGCTCGCCGTCATCAATACCGCCGTCGCATATCTCCTCTACAACCACAGCCTCCGGACTCTCACCGCCCTGGAGCTCAACGTGCTCCTCAGCCTCTCTCCGCTGGGGACGGCCCTGTTGGCGAGTCTCCTCCTGGGGGAACGGGTGACGCTGCCACAGGTGGTCGGTCTGGTGGTCGCGATCAGCGGAGTCCTGCTGGTGCAGCGGAGGTCTTCACCATCTCCTTGAGACGCGTTCCCGGGACGCTGACTCTGACCACCGATCAGCGCCTGCTTGTCCACCGTGCGTTCGACCGCGAGCACGAGAAGACCTCCAATCCCTATCCGGGCGATGCCCGGACACAGGCCCTGCGCATTCGCTACAATCGAACCGCGGCCCCGCGTCTGGCGGACACTGCGGGAGGGAGGCGCCTCGGTGGCAACGCGAGCAGAGAAGTTCGGGCAGGCAGCCTGGTGCTACCTCGCCTACGGCCTCCTCTATTGGCTCGGCGGCGTGTATCTCGCCGCACACGGCATCGGCGTCGGGCGCGGGCTCGGGTGGCTCGTCGCCGGCGCCGTCTTCGTGGTCCTGTTTCCGTGGCTCATCGCCCGCGGCCCACGAGGGACGGGATACCTCTGGTTCGTCCGCGTGCTGAGCCTGGCCGTCCTCTGGCGGGCGATCTTCGTGGCGCGCACGGTCGTGGCGCCGACGATCCCCTCGGTCCCGTTGCCGGGTGGCGGCGTCCTGCCCATGCGAGCCGCCGCGGCAGCGTTTCTCGTCGTCACGGTGGCGACGGCCGCCATGCTGGCGCGCGCCGCCTGGAGTCGCCGCACATCGGTGCTATGATCGTCACGCGGCCATGACTGACATCGTGTGGACCGAGGAGGCCCGGCGCCGTGTGGAC
>JACORX010000391.1 GCA_016179165.1 Candidatus Rokuibacteriota bacterium
CGTGGGCGCGTCGATGCCGCGCAGGAACTCGACCATGAAGGGCTCGCCGCGCTCCTCGAAAAAGCGGATCGCCTAGTCGCTCGCCATCTCCACGCGAGCGAAGGGCAAGACCTGCTACCCCAGCTCGCGCATCCTCGCTTCGATGCGCTCGAGGTCCTCGGGCGTGAAGGGCGCGGGCTTTGCGAAGTCGTAGTAGAAGCCGTCCTCGATGGCGGGGCCGATGGCGACCTTGACCTCGGGGAAGATCTGCGTGACGGCCTGGGCCATCAGATGCGCCGTCGAGTGGCGGAGAGTCGGCAGCGGCTCCGGGGCGCAATCCGCCTCCCCGGCGAGCTTGAGATGCCGATCCTCTTCGGAATTGATCATGTCTGTGCCTTAAGACAAAAAAGCATCACGGGGATTGCGCCCGGTGATGCTTCGCACTCCCTCAACCACACACGTGCTGCCCGTTCCCGACGATGTGCACTCCTCAACGACTGGTGGAGTAAATGGTAGGCTCGGGCGGTGTCGAACCGCCGACCTCTACCGTGTCAAGGTAGCGCTCTCCCGCTGAGCTACGAGCCTACGCCGAAAAGTACAAATGAGACTACAGGATAGCCGACACGGCTGTCAAGGGCACCGGCGCCGTTCCGCAGGGGCGCCGAAGCTCGGGTCAGCTAGCGCAGGAACTTGTTGATCAGGCCCGAGTCCTGGATGAGGTACTTGAAGGTGCCGTTGATCGGCAGGCCGCCCTTCGAGATCGCGTCGGGCACCGGCGGGAAGGGCGAAGCCAGCTGCACGGCGCGGATGGCGTAGTCGTCGAGGAGCTCGATGCCGGAGGTGCGGCGCCGCTCGATGAACTGCAGCTCCCCGCTCTTCGCGATGCCGAAATCGATCTGCAGCTCGCCCCCGATGCCGCGGCTCGAGGCCTCGGACGGGTAAATCCATTTGTTCTGGATACGCTCGCGGATCTGCCTGAAGTAATCCTGGTACTTCGGGTCCGGCGTGTCGAGCGCGATGGGATCGCCTTCGATGCCCCCCCGGCCTCCCTTGAGCCCGCCGCCCCCTCCCCTGCGGAACATCGCCGCCGCAGGTGGAGGTTGGGGCGGGGCCGAGGCAACGCGTGCATCGGCGGCGGGTGCGGTCGGCTGAGGCTGCGCCGGCGGCGGCTGAGGCGCCGCCTTCTCGGTCTGAGCTTGGTCCGGATCGGGAGCTGGCGGAGCCGCCTTGGGTGCGGCCATGGGAGTTTCCGAAACTCTGGGAGCCATGGGCGCTGGCGGAACCGCGGGCGTCGGCGGCGCCGGCGCGGCCTTGGGTGCGGGCGGCGTCGGAGGCGCAGCCTGGGGCGGCAGCTCTGGAGCATTGGGGCCCACCGGACGCGACGGATTACCGAGCGGGGCCGACTCCTTCGGCTTGTCGGGAGCGATGTCCACGAGGATCGTCTCGCCGCGCTTGGCGATCAGCTTCCGCTGCTCCATGTTGCCGCCCACGATGAGCCCCACACCGATGAGGATATGGAAGAGCACCGACACGATGACAGTGACAACGAGATACCGGCTGGTCCGCTCCTCGGGCAGGTATTTCAGGCACCACTCCCACGCGCGCCGCATACCCATCAATTATAGGCTACTTGGCGCGCAGGGCATGCCCGTGACGCCGCGGGAGGGCCGCAAGCCGGCCGGGGCGGGGGGATGCCCCCGAACCCCCGTGCTGTTGGGGGTCGCCGTTCGAGCTGAGCGGCCCAGCCGCGAGGGGAGGGCTGAGTTGATCGGCGCCCCCCCCGCCCCGGCCGGCTTGCGGCCCGCGACTACAAGCTGACTACAAGCTGCGGCCGACGGCCTCCGCGACGGGACGAAGCTCGCGCATGAGCTGGGCGAACTTCGCGGGCTTGAGCGACTGCGGCCCGTCGGAGAGCGCCTCCTCGGGCTTCGGATGCACCTCGATGATGAGCCCGTCGGCGCCGCAGGCGACCGCGCCCTTGGCCATGGGCGCCACGAGATCCCAGTGGCCGGTACCATGCGACGGATCCACGAAGACCGGCAGGTGGGAGAGCTTCTTCAGCACCGGCACCGCGTTCAGATCGAGCGTGAAGCGCGTCGTCGTCTCGAACGTGCGGATGCCGCGCTCGCACAAGATGACGTCCGGGTTGCCCGCGGCCAGGATGTACTCGGCCGAGAGCAGGAACTCCTGAATGCTGGTCGCCATGCCGCGCTTGAGCAGCACGGGCTTGCCCATCTCTCCCACCCGCCGCAGCAGCGTGAAGTTCTGGATGTTGCGCGCGCCGATCTGCAGGATGTCCGTGTACTCGGCCACCATCTCGACGCTCTCGGTCTCGAGCACCTCGGTCACGACCGGCAGCCCCGTGCGCTTGCGCGCCTCGGCCAGATACTTGAGCCCCTGCTCCTTGAGCCCTTGGAACGCGTACGGCGAGGTCCGCGGCTTGAACGCGCCCCCGCGGAGGATCTTCGCGCCCGACTCCTTGACGCGGCCGGCGACTTCGAGCACCTGGGCCTCCGACTCGACCGAGCACGGCCCCGCCATGACGACGACGACCTTGCCGCCGATGACCACGTCGTGGACCCGCACTTCGGTGGGCTCCTGCCGGACTTCACGGCTCGCGAGCTTGAAAGGCTGCTGGACGGGTATCACCGACTCGACCGTCTCGAGCGCCTCGAGCAGGCGGAGATCGGGCCGCCCCCGCTCTTCTCCAACCGCTGCGACAATGGTCTTGAACTCGCCGCGAATGATGTGCGGCGCGTAGCCCATCTCGGTTACGCGACGGCAGACGTCGTCGATCTCCGCGTCTCCGATACCCGACTTCAGGATGATGATCATAGCGACCTCCCCAGCACCTGGGCCAACGGCCGAAGTTCGGCCATCAGCTTGGCGAAGCGGTCCGGCTTGAGCGACTGCGGCCCATCCGAGAGCGCTTCGGCCGGATTGTTGTGCACCTCGATGATGAGCCCGTCGGCGCCGGCGGCGAGACCCGCCTTGGACATGGCGGAGACGTACTCCCAGTGGCCTGTGCCGTGGGAGGGGTCCACGAGAATCGGGAGATGCGAGAGCTTCTTCACCACGGGGATGGCGTTGAGATCGAGCGTGTAGCGCGTCGAGGTTTCGAAGGTCCGGATGCCGCGCTCGCAGAGAATGACGTTCGGGTTGCCGCCGGCGAGCACGTACTCGGCCGCGAGGAGCCACTCCTGGATCGAGGTCGACATGCCGCGCTTCAACAGCACGGGCTTGCCGCACTCGGCGACGCGCTTGAGGAGCGAGAAGTTCTGCACGTTGCGCGCCCCGATCTGGAGGATGTCGGCGTGCTGCGCCACCACCTCCACCTTGTCGGGCTCCATCACCTCCGTGACGACGGGCAGGCCCGTCGCCTTGCTCGCCTCGCTCAGGAGCTTCAGCCCCTCCTCCTCAAGCCCCTGGAAGCCGTAGGGCGAGGTTCGCGGCTTGAAGGCGCCGCCGCGGAGGACATGGGCGCCGCCGGCCTTGACACCCTCGGCCACGGCCATGAGCTGCGGCCGCGACTCGACGGAGCAGGGCCCAGCCATGACGACCAGCTGGGTGCCGCCGATGGGCACGCCGTGGACCTTGAACTGGGTGTCGTCAGGATGGGCCTCGCGGCTCGCCAGCTTGAAGGGCTGGAGGATCCGCACCACGGTCTCCACGCAGTCGAGCGACTGGAGCGCCAGCAGCTGTTCCTTGGCGCGGTCGTCGCCGACGACACCGACGATGGTGCGGACGTCCCCGCGTGAGAGATGGGTCTTGAAGCCCATGCCCTTCACGCGGCGCGACACGTCCTCGATGTCCGCGTCGCTCGATCCCGGCTTCAGCACGATGATCATGTTCGTCTCTCCTGTCTCGAAATGGAAAACGCCGCGGGTCCGTAACCCGCGGCGTCTGGTGTCTGTCTTCGCCACGGGCCGGCGGTAGGTCCGCCCCGTGGCTCCTCGGTTCAGCTCATGGGAGCCAGCGGGCAGACGTGGGGAAAGTAAAAATACCGCCACCAGCCCTGCGCGGTACCGCTCCCCGTCTGATTCACCGGCTCACAACCTCCCATGGAGAAAGTGCCGCTGACTGTACCCCCGTCTGCCTGACCCTGTCAAGTCTTGCCGGGACCGCCTCCAGAGCCCGCTCCGTGCCGCCGACCGCGCGTGCGCCGCCTCCTCTTGCCCGGCTTGCCACCCTGATCCTGAGTGCTCTCGCCGTCCTGCGCCTCGTCTTCCTGCCTCCGCCCCTCGAACCAGGCCACGATGCGGTGGCGATAGTAGTAGGCCGGCACGGCGAGAGCTGCGACGGCCGCCGTCAGGAGGGCTACCTCTATATAGTGCCCCGTGGCGGTCTTGGCCCCCTGGGCCGACAGCACCCAGGTGCCGGGGATGCGGCCGAGCGTCGAGACCACTGCGAAGACCCAGAAGGGCATGGGAGACAGCCCGAAGAGATAGCAGACGATGTCCTTGGGCAGCCCCGGGATGAGATAGATGATGAAGCAGAGGATCGTGCCCTCAGCCTCCACAATGAACCCGAGCTTGTTCCACGTCTCCTCGCTGACGAGGTGCCTCACGTAGGCGTCGCCCAGCCACCGGCCGAGCGCGAACGCCAGGAGCGAGCCCGCCGTGAGCCCGATCGTCGAGTAGACGAGCCCCAGCCACTGACCGAAGACGAAACCGCCGAGAATGCCGGTCACCTCGCCGGGGATGGGAGAGAGGACGACCTGCAAGGACTGGATCAGGATGAAGATGATGGGCGCCGCGGGCCCCCACTCGGCCAGCTTGTCCTTCATGTAGTGGTTGTCGTGGAACAGGCGGTAGGCGAAGCCGTACGCGGGCGCGTCGGTCCAGACGAGCCATGCGACGAACGCGCACACGCCGACGGTGACCGCCAGCGCCAGCACCCACCGCGTGCGGGTGGTCAGAACCGCCCCTCGGTCACACCCCGCGCGGTCACGCCACCGGCGACGGGTCGGGATCGAAGCGCCCGAACCAGCCGTAGCGCGGCCACCAACGCGGTAGCACTGGGTGGCGTGCGGCCAGCCCCGTGAGGGCGACGAACCAGCGGGTCGGGACGTGCTCGGCCGCCCACTGCGCCAATCGCAAAATCCGGTAGGCGCGGCGATAGTGGTCCACGAGGGCGCGGTACTGATCGAGCCCCTCGGAGAGCGCGATGCGACCGTCGAATATCTGTTGAATGATGCGTCCGCACTCGACGCCGAAATACAGCGCCGGCCGGATGCCCTCGGCCGTGAGCGGCAGGCACTGGCCTGCGGCGTCGCCCACGGCGAAGAGGCGCCCGACGGTCGGGCGGAAGAGGCGGTTCGGGAAGTACGTGCCGTGGTAGGTGGTCGCCACCGTGCCCCGGTCGCGCAGGAAGCGCTCCAGCGCCGGCTTGAGCTTGGACAGCCCGACGTACGAGCCGAGCCCGATGAGACTCCCCTTGCCGACCGGGAAGATCCAGCCGAGCCCGCGCGGGATCAGGCTGCCGTCGAGCCAGAAGGACAGGCCCTCGTCTTCGAGCGCGGTCCGCGTCTCGAGCCCGAACGAGAAGTCGCCGCGGGCAGGCGTCGCTGCGCTGCCGCTGTTGACGAGGGCGCCCCGCCAGCCCGAGCAGTCCACGATCACCGGCGCCGTGAAGCGCCCGTCGCTCGTCAGCACCGCGCCGTCCTCGACCCCCGTCACCGAGGCCCTGAGGAAACGCGCCTGCGTCTGATCGAGGAGCCCCTCGCAGAAGCGCTTGTAGTCGAACGTGCAGAAAGGCACAGCTGAGAGGTCGTAGGTGACGGTGCGCGTCGGGGCCCGCACGGTGAGCTTGTCGTGGACCTGGAGCACGCTGTCGGCGACGCCGAGCGCCTGGGGAACCCAGAGCGGCGTACCGCAGGCCGACGTCTGTACCGCGCCGACCTCGTTGCGGTCGAGGAGGAGGACGCGCCCGGTGAGTCGGCGCGCCACCGCCAAGCCGGCAAAGCTGGCGCCCACGATGATGGCGTCGTAGTCCCGGCCGGCCATGTTACCGGATAGTCCGACAGACGGCGGAAGAAGTCAAATCGGGTGGCGAAGGCCGGTCTCAGGGACCCTGCCGGGATGGCCCCGGTGGCTTGTCGACAGGCCCCGCCGACTTGTCGTCGTACCCCGCCCACTCATCATCGTGCCCCGCCGACTCGTCGTCGTGGAGGATGCGCACGGCCGGGGTGTGGATGTCGTCATACTGGCCGGACAACGCCGCCCAGATGAAGACGCCCAGGGCGGC
>JACORX010000394.1 GCA_016179165.1 Candidatus Rokuibacteriota bacterium
AGCCGCCCTTGGCCGAGACCGCCCAGCCTCCGAGGTAGATGCCCTCGATCCCCAGCCGCTTGATGATCACCGCCTGGCCCGGTGAGTAGGGGCCGAAGGTCGTGATCTGTCGCCGCGCGGCGAAGAGTTGCCGCAGGCGCGCGTAGAAGGCTAGGGCGGCCTCGCGCGCCACCGGAAAGTCCATGAGCGCAGAGCCCTGCTGCTCGACCACCTGGCGCGCCGTGTACAGGCGAACGATCCCGCCGAAGCGCGGGCCGGCGAAGTAGTCACGGACCGCGGCGACCCGCTCCTCGAACGATGCCAGGTCGCCATTCCCCTTGGCGGAGGAGGGATACGTGGAGGTCAGGGTCGTCGTCGTTCTCGTCTCGCTCATGGCAGCCCCTTGTCGAATCGGGTGACGTTCAACGGGCCGGCGCTCCTGATCGGTGCGCCCCAGGCATGGCCGGCCGCGCCCAGCACGTGGCGGCAGGATGTCGCCTCAGCGCCGATCACGCAAACGGAATATCTTTATCTACGAGATAAGATATTGTGATCAGGCGGGCCGGAGGTCCCGGGAGCGACCATGGAGATCGGACAGATCGAGGCCTTCCTGGCCGTGGGCACCTTCGGCGGGTTCCGCCGCGCCGCCGCGGCATTGAACCTGACGCAGCCGGCCGTGAGCGCGCGGATCAAGGCCATCGAGATCTCCCTGGCCGTGCCCCTCTTCGAGCGCGGTCGGGGCGGCCTCAGCCTCTCCCCGGCCGGCCGGGCCTTCCGACCTCACGCGGAACAAGTGCTGCGAGCGGTGGCGCTCGCCCGCCAGGCCGTGCACGACGTGCGGCCGGCCACCGCCGGGGCGCTCCAGATCGCCGCAGCCCTCTCCATCTGCACCTACCTGCTGCCGGACGTCCTCAAGCGCTTCCAGGCGGCCCACCCCAAGGTGATGATCACGGTACGCTCTGGGCACTCGAAGGAGGTGCTGGACATGGTGCTGCGCGGGGAAGCCGAGATCGGGCTCGCCCGGTCTCTTCACCACCCCGCCGTGGAGACGCTCAGCCTGCGCGACGACCCCCTGGTCCTGGTGGCCCGGGCGGCAAGCATGCCGCGACAGCGGCGGCGCGCGCGGCTGGACGAGGTGGCGGAGCGCCCCTTGATCTTCTTCGACCGCGGATCGAGCGACTGGACGCTCACGCAGGGCCTCTTCCGGCGCGCAGGTCTCGTGCCCAACGTGGCCATGGAGGTCGAGACCATCGAAACCGCAAAGCGGATGGTCGAGCGTGGCATCGGGCTGGCCTTCCTGCCCCATCTTGCCGTGGCCCGGGACATCCGTCGCCGGCGCCTCGCCGCGATCGAGAGCGTCGACGCTGATCCCCTGTCGAGTAGCCTTGATGTGATCCATCCCCGCCACCGCCCGCTGAGTGCCGAGGCGCGGGCGCTCTTGGCCCCGCTGCGGGCAGCCGTCCGTGAGGTCGTGAGCCCCGGCAAGACCTAGGTCGGTGACCGGGGTGCGAGCTGGGCGGCCGCTCAGCGGCCTGTGAAGCGGGGCGCGCGCTTCTCGAGGAAGTGCGCCACGCCCTCTTTGAAGTCGGCGGTGCCGAAGCTCTTGACCCTCTGGACCCGCACCGCCTCGTCGCGCCCGGCCTCGGCCATCGCCTGCCTCACCTCGTGGCCCATGGTGTTCGTCCACGCATTGAGCTTGTCGGGGCGGTTCAGGGTAACGGTGGCGATACGGTCCTTCGCCTCGTACAGGATGTGCTCGTAGCCCATGGTCGCTCCTTGGTGATCGTTCCGCGGCGCGCCGGCCGAGGGGGGATCGGGTCCCGCCTAGTATCGCGCCGCCCTCCGATGAGCGCCATCGCCTTCGACGTCGAGGCCGCCACGACGGTCGAGGGGCTCGTGGCAGGCGCGGTCACGGGCCGAGCCCACCGCCCCCATCAGCAACACTGGCGCGAGGCACGTGTCACGGTCACGCTGTCCGACGGGCGGAAGCTCCAGGAGACGCGGTCTTCCTCAAGGGCGACCCGCGGGACCTGCTGACCCCAGCGGAGATCGAGGACACGTTCGTCCGGAACTGTGCCGTCGGCTAGTGTCTGAGTCTGGGCGAATATGTCACTGGGTGGGGCCCACGGACGGGGTGACCGCGTCGCCCGAGGGGGCGAGTGTTGGCTATCCTCCGGACGTGCCGAGACAAGGGCCCCGTGCCGTCAGGTGAGCGCGAGAAACGCTTCCTGGTCGTCCCGCTCGAAGGCCAGCAAGTCGGCCTCGTGGCTTCGGAGGATCCCCTCGATCTCGGCCGTGGAGCAGTTCCCCCGGCGGATCCATACGACCTTCGGCGGTGGTCCGAGCACGAAGCTCCGCTGATGGAAATCGGCATCCTTGGAGACGATGACGAACCCGTGCTCTGCAGCGTAGGCCCAGACCGTGTCATCGTCAGCGGCCTGCAGGCCAACGTCCCGCACATGCGTCGTGTCAGGGAAGATGGCCGCAAGGGTGCGAGCCAGCCGGGGCGACAGGTTCTGGTCGAGGAGCAGCTTCACTCAGGAGGAGTCGAGACGAACTTCCGTTCCCGGTCGGCCGCGAACGCGAGGCAAGCCCGGATGTCCTCCCGGGTGAGGTCAGGGAAATCCCGGCTGAGTTCCTCCTCCGACATGCCAGACGCCAGGTACTCTAGCACGGCGTACACCGTGATCCGCAAGCCGCGGATGCACGGCTTGCCGCCTCGCTTGCCAGGCTCAATCGTAATCAGCTTGCGGTAATCCACGGGGTCAGCGTACGTCTCTCTTCATCCG
>JACORX010000434.1 GCA_016179165.1 Candidatus Rokuibacteriota bacterium
CCGCGGAGCTCGAGGAGACCGACCCGGCCTCGGTAGAGGCGCCCGGCGAAATCCTCGCGCTCGACGGGAGCCAGGAGGAAATAGGGCGAGGCAGGCGGGATATCGAGCGCGGGTCCGGCCACCTGGTACAGCGGCATGCCGTCGGCGCTCTCCCCCCGCCCGCTGTACCAGACAAGGGTAACAACGTCACCGGGCGCAATCCACGACGGCACTTCAGCGATCAAAGATTTCAACGCGCAGAAACTATACCATCCCCAGCCGCCAAGAGCGGTTCGAGATACCCCCCCGGCCACGCGGCGCCGGCCGTCGAGAAGGGTCCAGATGCGAGGCGGCGCCCGAAGGCCGCGGGCGAGGCGTACTCCTGTACGTTGAGCCCGCGTCCGAGGGCGCCTACGAAGCAGATGGGCCCTTATCGGCGGCCGGCGGCTACTGGTCGTCGTCCTTGTCCCACGTCCCTCGCACGCGGATCATGCTGACCACGGCCTTGTCGTCGATGTAGAGAACCCAGCCGAGCGGATAGACCCAGGCCTCCTTGGCCTTGCCCTGCACCTGGGACCAGTGCCGCCGCGCCAGCGACGCCATGAGCGCCGGGTCGATGGTTCGTTCGTCGGGATCCTCCAGCAGCACCTTGACCTCTTCCTTCGTGCTGCCGACGCTGACCTGCCGCCAGAAGCGGAAGGTGCTGTAGCGCGTCTCGTTTTGGAAGTCCGGGTGCTCCCGCAGGTACTTGAAGACCTTCTCCTCGAGCTGCTCTTCGTAGTGCCGCTTCTCGTCCCAGCCCATATCCCGACCGTTGGCGGCGAAGGAGCGGGCTATCTGTATCTCCTGGGCGATGGGCCCGCGCGTCGTCTGCTCGATGACGGGCTGTGGGGTCGCGCAGGCGGCCGCCATGAGCCCGGCCGCGACGACGCCGGCCATGCGAAGGGCACGCATCAGGATCTCCTTTAAATGAGGGCGGACTCGAGCACGATGCCGCGGTCCACCACCCGGGCCGCCCGTCCGAGCAGGGCCGCCAGGGCCTGTGGCACTTCGGGCGCTTCCCCGAGCTGGCGCAGGAGATCGATCAGGCGCCGGAGGGCGCGGATCAGGTCCCCCTCGTGGCCGCCGAACGACTCCTCTACCATACCAGACCAGTCGTCTTCCCCGGACGCCCAGCGGAAGACCGAGGGCATGAAGCCGGTCGAGACGCCGACGGGCATCGGCAGGTGGTGGTGGCGCTGGACCTCGAGCACCGCGTGGGCCACCGACTCCATCTCCTGGAGCTTGCGCTTGAGCTTGGGACGCTTCTTGAGGAAGAGCCGCGCCACGGACGAATCCCCCGAGCGCGACTCCTCGATGAGACACGAGCAGAGGGCCGCGGCCTCGGCGAGCGTCGTGTCCTCGAGGATGCCGCGGTCCACCATCTCGGCGACCAGGAGCTCGTTGTCGTGGCGGAAGCCGGCGATGAGCTGCCCCTTGGCCAGCAGCTTGCCGTCCTGGACGGCCCCGAAGCGCTCGAGAACGGCCACCACGCGGCAAAACTCCTGCCAGTAGGCGTTCTTGTAAACGTCGAGCATCTCGCGCTTCTGCCCGAGCCGGCCGTCGAGCGCCTCGATCCCCTTCCAGGATTGTTCGCACTTGCTCTGGCTGCCCCAGGGGCACCGGTGGCATTCGATGGCCGCGAGCTCGCCCTCGGGCCCCCGGCTCCGCTCGCGCTCGACGAGCTCGGGAATCGAGAGCCCTTCGAGCTGCTCGGAGAGGCTCTTTGTACGCCGCTCCCAGTCGCGCGGCAGGTGGAGCGGCGGCGTCTGCCAGAAGATCTTCTTGATGTTCCCTTCCTTCATCTGGACGGTGATGCCGTGAGGCAGCAGCACGGTGACGAGCATGCGGTGACGGCGCCGGTCGAGCCCGCAGATGAGCCCGAGCGAGGCGCCGCTCTTCCGCCTCACCAGCGCCATGCGCCCCGGTTCGGCCTCGGCGGCTCCACGCGCGCCGCGCCCGGACCTCCCACGCGCCATGCGCTGCTGCTCGACCTGGGCGCGCGCGGCGCGGTAGCGGCCGATGCGCGGGAAGTCGCCGCACGGCGCCTCGAAGCTTCGTCCGTCGGCCAGCGCCGTCTCGAGGGTTGCCACCTCCGCCTCCAGACCGCGGATCTTCTTGAGGTTCTGGTACTGGCCGAACGATGACTCGACCGTGCGCCGGATGGTCGCCATGTCCTGTCCCGTCGCCAGCAGGAGCGCGACGGAGCCGTAGCCCAGCTTGAACTGGCTCATGACCGGCTCGGGCAGGCCGTCCACGACGCGCATCATGTCCTCGAGGCCGTCGCGGACGTCGAGGGCCATGACACACTTGCCCTCGGGGTCGATGCCGCGACGGCCCGCGCGGCCGGCCATCTGGGTCAGCTCGTTGTGAGTGAGCGAGCGGAAGCCGCGGTCCGTGCGCTTCGTCAGCGACTGCAGCACCACGCTCTTGGCCGGCATGTGGATACCGAGCGACATGGTCTCGGTGGCGAAGACCATCTTGCAGAGCCCGCGCTCGAAGAGGAGCTCGATGAGGCGCTTCACGGAGGGCAGCACACCCGCGTGGTGAAGCCCCACGCCCATGCCGAGCGCCTGGAAGATCGACTGGTTGAGCGGGGACTCGGCGATGGTCGGGGTGTCGGAGACTGCTTCGCGGATCGCCTCGTCCACCTGCTGCCGCTGGATCTTGCTCAGGAGCGGCTTGCCCTCCGCCAGCACCGTCTCCATCGCCCGCTCGCAGCCGGCGCGGCTGAAGATGAAGTAGATGGCCGGCAGCCAGCCGCGCGTTTCCAGCTCGTCGAGCATCACGGTCGGGTCCACCACGCGGCGGGTATACCACCGGCCCTTGTCGTTGTAACCGCCCTCGCGCTCCTGGCCGAGGAGGCGCACTCTGCCGTTGCGGACCGCGTCGTAGGCGTGGATCTCCCCTGAGAGATCGGCCACGAGGTACTGGAGCGGCACGCTGCGATGCGGGTGCGTGATGGGGACGATCGGGCGGTGAACGAGGCTGATCCAGTCGGCGATCTCGGCGATGTTCTTGACCGTCGCGGAGAGCCCCACCAGCGCCACGTCCGTGGGCGCGTTGACGATGATCTCCTCCCAGACGGTCCCCCGCCCCTCGTCGCCCATGTAGTGGCACTCGTCCAGCACCACGAACGCGAGACCGTCGAGGCCGCCCGTGTAGAACATGTTGCGCAGGATCTCGGTGGTCATGACGACGACGGATGCGCGCGCGTTGACCTTGACGTCGCCGGTCAGGATGCCGACGTGGTCGGAACCGAACTGCCGGCAAAAGTCGGCATACTTCTGGTTGGACAGCGCTTTGAGCGGCGTCGTGTAGGCGATGCGGCGCTGGCGCGCGAGCGTGGCGTGAATGGCGAACTCCGCGATCAGCGTCTTGCCCGAGCCGGTCGGCGCCGACACGATCACGGACTTGCCGTCCAGGATGGCGCGGATGGCGTCCAACTGGAAGGGATCCAACGCGAACGAGTAGCGGGCCTTGAATGACTCCAGCAGATCGTCGCTCACGTCCCAGCCTCCCCCCGGCGCGTCATCACCTTAGCACGGTCTTGCGGGAGCGGGAAATTCCGCATAGGCTGTGCGGCATGAGACTCACCGGCAAGATCGCTCTGATCACGAACGTCAGCGAGTTCATGGGTCCCGCCATCACGGAGGAGTTCTGTCGCGAGGGAGCCTCGGTCGCTCTCCACGACCGCAACGAAGCGGCCGCCGTGCCCATGGCC
>JACORX010000387.1 GCA_016179165.1 Candidatus Rokuibacteriota bacterium
CAGCCCGCCTCAGGTCGCCTATGAACTCTAAGATCCGCTGGTCCAATTATCCTCCGGGGGGGAGCGCCACCTGCCGCTCCGTTTGAGGGTTGGCTCGGCTCGCCTTCGGCTGCGCCTCACACCACAGTCCCCAGACCCCCCCACCAGGCGTCTGCCGTAAATCTCATCGGGAAAACGTCACCCAGGAGGATTTGAAGACGTCTTCGCCGCCGTCGCGGGTGATGGGGCAGAGCCGCCCGTCCTCGAGGCGCAGCAGGCCGTGAAAGGACCCGGGGGCGATGAAGTGCGTCATCTTGAGCTTCCACCCGAGCCCCTCCCCGGGTGCCTCTTCCTCGCGCTCAGCGACGCGGGTGACGTCGGGCGCGTCGCCGACGAGGTGCAGGACGCGCACCGGCCCCTCCGAGCAGCGGAGCCCCAGCACGACCTTGTAGGCCGGGTCCTGGCGCGAGGTCTCCACGGTCATCTCGCCGGGCTGCAGCAGGTGCGGCACGGCCTCGGGCATGGCGGCGCGAAAGAACTCCCGAGGGGCCGGGTGCGTGTAGTAGAAGTGCCAGCGCCCGGCAGCAAAGATCCAGAGCTTGGTGTACTCGCCGAGCGCCGACGAGATGCAGCGCCCGCCCTCGATGAAGACGGGCCCGCCCGGCCCGAGCTCCGGCAGCCGGATGCGTGGGCACGGAAACCACAGCTCGCGGAACTCGGTGAGGCTCATGGCGCCTAGTCGAGGTCGGCCAGCACCTTGTCGAGCGCGCCCTTGACGCGCTCGAGGTCCTTCTCGTGCTTGACCAGCATCGTCAGCGTGGATTCGACGAGGTCGCGGTCCAGGCCGTCGGCATTCAGGATGATGAGCGAGCGCGCCCAGTCGAGGCTCTCCGACACGGAGGGCGCCTTGCGCAGGTCGAGCCCGCGGATGCGCTGCACCGTTGTCACGACGGTCTGGGCCAGCCGCTCGGAGATCTCCGGCACCTTCAGCCGGATGATGGCCAGCTCCTCATCCGGTGGCGGGAAGTCGATGAAGAGGTGCAGGCACCGCCGCTTGAGCCCGTCGGACAGCTCGCGCGCGTTGTTCGACGTCAGCACCACGAGCGGGATGTTCGTCGCCTTGATGGTGCCGAGCTCCGGCACCGACACCTGGAAGTCCGACAGGACTTCCAGCAAGAACGCCTCGAATTCCGGCTCGGCCTTGTCGATCTCGTCGACCAGCAGGACGACGGGATCGGGCGACTCGATGGCCTGCAAGAGCGGCCGCGGCGCGAGGAAGCGGTGAGAGAAGAAGGCGTCGTCCTGGCCCGAGATCCTCGCGACCGCATCCGGCAGCGACGGCGCGTCGGCGATCAGCTCGCCGATGCGCTCGCGCAGCAGCTGGGTGTAGAGGAGCTGCTTGGCGTACTTCCACTCGTACAGCGCTTTGCCCTCGTCGAGGCCTTCGTAGCACTGCAGGCGGTTCAGCCGCCGGTTGGTGATCTCGGCCAGCGTCTTGGCCAGCTCGGTCTTGCCCACGCCCGCCGGGCCTTCGATGAGCACCGGCCGTCCCATGCGCTCCGCCAGAAAA
This sequence comes from Candidatus Rokuibacteriota bacterium, assembly GCA_016179165.1. Lineage (GTDB taxonomy): Bacteria > Methylomirabilota > Methylomirabilia > Rokubacteriales > CSP1-6 > AR37. Next base: position 1,550 of record JACORX010000387.1, read on the forward strand.
ACCACGGTGCAGATCCGGCGGTTGGCGATGTAGCGGGCGTTCTTGAAGTGCTGCTGGACATCCTCCGGAGACTGGAACATGTGGGCTCCTGTATGAGTGAATTGGCGTGAAGTGTAGCACACTTGCGCGCCGCCGGAATCCCTGGACCGAGGGCGATCTCATCGGAGTCGCGCCTGCGGCGTTCTGGGTCACCGATCGCGCTCCTTGTCATGAACGCCTGGTCCCGCCGGATGGAGCGGCCGGCCGCAATCTCGCGAAGCGCGACCCACATTTCTTGGTGGTCGGAAGGCTGACACTGTTCGATTTCTTTCGCTGACACTTTGTCGGAGCGCCTGCGCCGGCCCTCCAACGGCCGCTGGACACAGCCCGAAGATCCCCCTGGCCTAGTGGTATGGGAATTGCTACCCTTGGGTCCTCATGCGCAACCATGAGCCCGCGTCGCCGATCCGGCCTCTCCAGGTCCTCCGTGCGGTCTCCGAAGCCGTGAGCCGGTCCCTCGACCTCAACGAGGTCGTGCAGCGCTCACTGGCGGCCCTCACCCAGGTCACGGGACATGAGATCGCGAGCCTTCATCTGATCTCCGCCGACGGGAACACCATGCTGCTCCGCGGAGACCGTGGGCTCAGCGACGACCTGCGCCGGGTCAACCTCGAGCTGCCTTTGGGGAAAGGTCTGATCGGCCGGGTGGCGCTGTCGGGGACCGCTCGACGGGTGGACAACGCGAGCCAGGAAGAAGACCTGCTGCCGGCCGCCCGCGCGGCGGTCAGCTCCGACGGTATCCGCGGCTTCGTCTGCGTGCCGATCCGGGCCCGCCACCGCATCCTGGGCACCATCTCGCTGGGCCGCCAGACGGAGGACCGCTTCACCGACGAAGAAGTCGCGCTCCTCGAGTGCGTCGCCGACGAGATCGGTCTCGCGATCGACAACGCGCGGCTCTACGGTGAGATCAACCGCCAGCTCGACGATCTGCGCCGCGCCCAAGTCGAGGTGGTCAGGGCGGAGCGGCTGGCCGCCGTCAACGGCCTGGCGGCCGGCGTGGCGCACGAGATCAACAACCCGCTGACCATCATCATGGCCCAGCTGCACCTGCTGGCCCAGAGCGAGCTGGACCCGCAGGTCGAAGGGGCGATGGGAGTCATCGGCGCCGCTGCCAAGCGCGCCGCTTCCATCGTGCGCGACTTGATCCTCTTCGCCGAGCACCGCCCGCCGCGGCGCTCGCGCTGCCAGGTGGGTGAGCAGGTCCGGGAAGTGGTGGCCTTCGAGGAGGCGCGGCTCGAGGCCGACGGCATCGCGGTGCGCGTTCACCTTGAGTCGGTGCCCGATATCTGGGCCGACCGCAACCATCTCCAGGAGGTGCTGCTGCACGTGCTCCAGAACGCCCGGCATGCCGTGCGCGAGGCGCACGACAACGGGGTCCTCTCGATCAGCGTCAAGCCGACGGTGACGGGCGTGCGCATCGAGGTGAAGGACGACGGACCCGGCATCCCGCCGGAGCACCTGCCCCGCATTTTCAATCCGTTCTTCACCACCAAGCAGCCGGGCGACGGGCGCGGCCTCGGCCTGTCCGTGGCTCACAGCATCGTCACCGAGCACGGCGGCCGCATCTGGGCCGAGAACATCCCGGAGGGCGGCGCGGTCTTCACCATCGACCTGCCGAGCGGCGAGCCCGAGCCGGGCCGGGAACCCCTCCGCTTCGAATCCCGCCGCTTGTAGTAACCGGCCGCCGATAAGGGCCCATCTGCTTCGTTGGCGCCCTCGGCAGCAGGCTCAACGTAGCAGGGCTACGCCTCGCCTGCTGCCTTCGGGCGCCGCCTCGCATCTGGCCCCTTCTCGACGCCCTGTGCGGTGAGCGCCATTCCCTGCGGAGCCAGACCCTCGACAAAGAAGTGGCCGGGCGGTAGAGTGCGGCTCGGTGCCGCAGCGCGAACCCTCTCACCCCCGGAGGCCCGGATGAGCACAGTCAAAGACGCCATCTCTCAGGCGGTGGACCGCCTCGCTGACGAGCTGGAGACGCTGTCGAAGAAGATCCACGACAATCCGGAGCTCGCGTACCAGGAAGTCAAGGCCTGCGCCTGGCTCTCGGAGTTCCTCGGCAAGCAGGGCTTCAAGGTCGAGCAGGGCGTGGGCGGCGTGGAGACGGCCTTCCGCGCCACGATCGAGACCGGCGAGGGGCCGACCGTCGCGATCCTCTGCGAGTACGACGCGCTCCCCGGCATCGGGCACGCGTGCGGCCACAACGTCATCGCGGCCTCGGGCGCGGGCGCCGGCGCGGCGCTCGCGGCCGTCAAGGGCCAGCTGCCCGAGGGGCGCGTCCAGGTGATCGGAACGCCGGCGGAGGAGGGCGGCGGCGGCAAGATCAAGCTCATCAAGGCGGGCGTCTTCAAGGACGTGGACGCCGCCATGATGATCCACGGCTTCGACCGCACGCTCCTGCACCAGGACCTGCTCGGCATCGCGCGCGCGACGTTGGAGTTCACGGGCAAAGCCTCGCACGCGTCGGCCGACCCGTGGGAGGGCGTCAACGCGCTGGACGCCTGCGTTCAGACGTACAACGCCGTCTCCATGCTGCGCCAGCAGGTGCGCCCCGATTGCCGCATCCACGGCATCATCACGAGCGGCGGGGCGGCGGCCAACATCATCCCCGAGTACGCGTCGGCGGTTTTCTACGTCCGCGCCCCGAGCATCGACGCGATGTGGGACCTCTACCGGCGAGTCATCGCCTGCGCCGAGGGCGCGGCCATGGCCTCCGGCTGCGAGCTCCAGGTGACCCAGCACGACAGCGTCTACGAGCCGATGAAGTCGAGCCGCGTGCTCCTCGACCTTTTCAAGGCCAACATGACAACCGTCGGTCTCAAGGAGGGCGAGCCGATTCCCGACCGGAAGGGCTCCTCCGACGTCGGCAACGTCAGCCAGGTGTTGCCGACCATCCAGCCGATGATCGGCATCGCGCCCGAGGGCATGGCCATCCACACGCGCGACTTCGCCGACGCCGCGGTCAAGCCGCCGGCACGGCAGGGCATGGTCGCCGCCGCGAAGACCATGGCCATGACGACCTTCGATCTCCTCGCCGAGCCCGCGGAGCTCAAGAAAGCCAAAAACGAGTTCGCCGCCGCGAAGGACTGAAGACGCAGATGGGACGCGGCGCCCAACGCCGCGGGCCGGCGAGAAGGGTCCAGATGCAAGGCGGCGCCCCGCCGTTCGAGTTGAGCGGCTGCCCGAGACGAGGGCTGAGTTGATACGCAGGTGAGGCGTAGCCCTCTACGTTGAACCTCCGGCCGAGGGCGCCAACGAAGCAGATGCGCCCTTATCGGCGGCCTGCTCCCTGGATCGCCTTGAGTATCTTCTTCGCCTGGCTCAGGTGGTCGAGGACGTGCAGGCGGAATACGATGGCGTAGGCCTTCCAGTCGAGCTCTTCGATCCAGTGGAGCGGCGTCTCGCTGCCGTCCACCTCCTTCACGTTGATGACCATGACGACCGGCGCGCGCGCCTCGTTGAGTCCCTCGGGCGCCTCGCTGAGGGCCGTCACGACCTCCGCCTGGAGCCGCCTGAGCTCACCCAGAAGCTCCGTCCACGGGCGAGCCAGCGGGTCGCGAGACTGCAGCCCCGCCGGGATGGGCTCGCCCGGGGGCCGCCTCCCCGCGAGCAGATCGTGGAGCTCCTCGAGGCTCGGCCGATGTGTCTCCACGAGGTGATCCGCCACCTCCTGGATGCTCCACTCGCCTGGAAGGGCCCGGACCCGCGCCTCCGCCTCCGTCACCCCGTCGAGGAACGCCTCGAGGGCGGCGAAGCCTGCCGCGACGCGCTCGTGAACTTTGGCCGCCGTGAGACGGGTGCCCGTGTCGTGCAGGTACTCCCTCGCCTTGACCTGCTCCGGCCTCACGGTCACGCAGTCTCCCAGCCGCCGGCGCGCCGCCGCTCGGCGGAGCGCTCAGACGCCAGGCGCCCTTCTTCGGCGTCCGAGAGATCGGCGAAGGACATGGACGCCGCGATGGCGCGGTGGCCGGCCTGCTCGGCGATAAGCCGGTGCATCGCCTGGCAGATCCGCCTGTACGCCGGGTGACCCTGGGGCGTGGTCCGCAGCTCGATCATGTGCATCGCCTCGCGCGCATTGATCTCCATGTAGAAGCGCACGCGGTAGGCCATGGCCACGGCGTACGGCGCCACCTCCGGGAGGCCCGCGGCCGTGAGCGCCTCGTAGAGCCCCGCCGCGTCGTCCATGACCCGCCGCCAGTCCGGGAGCGCCCCGGCCGTCTCGATCTCCTCGGAGACGACCCAGCCGTGGCGCGTGGACAAGGGCTGCCACTCCAGCGTCAGCAGCCGGTGGCGCTGGAGGTCGCGGAACGCGCCGTAGTCGCCGAGCACGTCGAAGCGGTACGCCGTGCGCTCGAAGGCGCGCCCCGGCTTGTGCCGCCTGTTGGCGCGCGCGCCCACGTAAGCCTCCAGCACCTCGCGCCGTTCCTCGGCACCGAGCTTGCGCGCCACCGCCAGCAGCTGGTCGTCGGGAAGCCGCGAGGAGGAGTACAGCGCCGCTGCCACCACCTTGAGCTCGCCCTCGGGATCGAAGTCCGTCAGCGTCACCTCGCCGCGCGGCTCGGGCTCGATCCCGGCGAGAAGGCGCCCGGCGACGTCGCTCGTCCCCCGCCGCGCGGCCTCGATGTAGCGGCTCCATGCCCCGCCACGCTCGGGCCGGTCCACGCGCGTGAGGAAGGCGGGGATGACCTTGCGGAGCTCCACCAGCATCTGCCCGGCATAGTCGCGCACCTCGGCAAGCGGGTGGGTGCGCATGCGGAGCAGCAGCGCCTCGTAGCCCTGGCCCGTGCCGAAAATGCCCACGCTCGAGCGCGTGGCCGCCGGCAGGAGGCCGCGCAGGCTGTCGAGCGCCTTGGCCCGGATGGTCGCGCGCCAGGCGGCGGCGTTGTCGCCGGCGGGCTCGGGCAGGCGCGCGGTCCAGTGCTCGCGCATCGGCTCGATCCAGCGCGCGTAGGTCTCGAACGCCCGGTCGAGCGTCTCGACGTAGCGCCGCCGCAGCGGGTGGCCGTCGAGCTCGGCCGGGACGTGGTACTTCCAGCGCCCGCCCGGCCTGTCCGTGTACGGGATGTAGCGCGTGGACTGCTCGAGGTAGGCCATGAGCCGGCCCCACTCGAGCACCTTGGTCAAGATGTTGGAGGCGCCCTCGCAGGCCAGGTGCACGCCGCCCAACTGGGCCACGGAGTCGTCGCCGTACTCGGAGAAGACCCGCTCGTAGAGCTGCTCGGCCCGGGCCGTTCCGACGGTCCGCGCAGCGGCGCCGGCGTGCGATCGTTCGACGAACTCGTCGAGAAAGAGACGGCGGAGCGACTTGGCCGAGCGCGAGTAGCGAGCAAAGAGCGCGCCCTTGACGACCTCGGGCAGGTTGACGAGGGCGAAGATCGGCCCGTCGAGGTTGGTGAAGTAGGGCACGAGCGCGGCCCGCTCCTCGGGGCTGAACGTCTCCACGCGGCTATCCTAGCACGCGCCCGCAGGCGGCCGATAAGGGCCCAGCTGCGTCATTTAGCAAAATCTGTTGGGGCGCCCTCGGCTGCGGGCTCAACGTACAGGGAGTACGCCTCGCGTGCGGCCCTTCGGGCGCCGCCTCGCAGCTGGACCCTTCTCGACCGCCTGCCTATCGGGCAAGGTAAGTATCGGCTCCGGTGAACATGTCCTCGCGCGGGGGCGCGAAGGCGTCGATGACTTCCGTCTGGCATTCCTGACGCCGGGTGCCACAGGGCTGGCGGTAGCGTCCGGGCACGTCCAGCCTCGTTGACCCCGTCGAACGGCACGTGTGATAATCGGACCATGCGCCCGGCCCTCGTGGTGGTCCCGCTTCTGGTGGCGACGCTCTCGGCCGGATGCATCTCGGCCAAGTTCGGCCGCGAATTCGCATCGCCCGACTCCCTCGCGATCATCGTGGGCAAGACCGACAAGCGCGAGCTCCAGCGCCTCTTCGGCGAGCCCTACCAGGTCGGCATCGACAGCGGGGATGCGACGTGGCGCTGGTTCTTCGGCCAGCACAGCCGGGGCACGGAGCTGACCAAGGACCTTTCCGTGCGCTTCAACAGCGACGGCACCGTCAAGTCCTACGCCTTCACATCCAACTTTCCCGACGACATGAAACGCCTCAAGTAGAAAGGACACCGCATGCCCAACATCACCGTCCAGTGGTATGCCGGCCGCACTCCGAAGCAGAAGCGCGAGATCACGGCCGCCATCACCGAGGCCATGGTCAAGATCGGCAAGACCACGCCCGACCAGGTGC
>JACORX010000407.1 GCA_016179165.1 Candidatus Rokuibacteriota bacterium
GACTACGCCTCGCGTGCGGCCCTTCGGGCGCCGCCTCGCATCTGGACCCTTCTCGCCGGCCTGCTGGCGGCGCCTGTCAGGGCAACGCCTCCATGAAGCCGGCGATGGCGTCCACGTGGACGCCGGTGACGGCGATCTCCGGCGTGTAGACCACCTCGTCGGCGCCCCAGACGACCGTGCCCCGCACGTCCTTGGTGACACCGGCGACGCTCGCGAGCAACCGTGTGATGTTGTCGCTGATGCGCACGGTGTTGGCCTTGAGCGGCGCGGCGAGCCGCCCGTCGCGGATGATGAAGGAATCGCCCACCACGGTGCACGTGAAATCCCCCGCGCGAAGCCCATTGATGGGGTACGTGTACCAGATGCGACCGATGTAGAGGCCGTGGCGCACGGCGCGGATCAGCTCGTCGATCGAGACCGGCTCGGCGCCTTCGACGACGATGTTGGAGGCGGCGGTCTCGGGTTGGGTGTCGAAGGCGCGCCCGCCGGTTCCCGAGAAGCGGAAACCGTTGCGGGCCACGAGCGCCTGCGCCGCGGCGGCAGCCTCGACGCCGAGCTTTTCCTTGATGGCTGGGTCATTGAGCAGGCGCTGGCCGTCGTACCAGCTGGTCAGTGTGCCCGTGAGGACTCCGTCCTTGATCAGGTCCGTGCGCCCCGTCGGAAGCCCCTCGCAGGTGATGCCCTTGGAGCCAAGGAGCCCTGGGAGCGCTCCTTGGTCGTAGACGCTCAGGCGCGGGGAGGCGACCGGCTTGCCGAGCTTGCCGAGGAAAGGCGTGCTCGAGGAATAGAAGGCGCCCGCGTGGCACGAGGGCACGACGAGGTTGTTCATGAGATCGGCCACAGGCTGGCGGCCGAAGACGACGGTGTAGTCGCCGGATGCCACGCGCGCCCCGCCTATTGCGTCGATGGCCCGCTGAGCGGCATCGGCGCCCGACTCCTCGGTGAGATGCGCGAGGCGCGTCGCGGTGGACCACCCGGAGCCCTTGGCGTCCTGCGCTTCGACCATGCCCGTGACGAAGCTCGTGAGGAGCGTCGAGATGTCGGTTTGCGGCTCCGGCATGGACGTCGAAGCGATGGCGATGGACTCCTGGACGATCGTGACGTCGCCGCCCAGGATGAGGCCGAGAGCCCGCAACCCCGCCTCGCTGCCGGCAAGCTCGGCGAGTCTCGAGGAAGCGAGAAAGGCGCTCAAGCCGCCTTGCAGCACCTTCCACCCGGCCCCGACCAGCTGTGCGTCGCTGATGTCCAGTAGGGCGGGGTCGTGGTAGTCCACGAGCTCGCGCCGCGCCGCGCCCGGTCTTGCGAAAGAGCGGAACTCGGGATCGCGCACCGCTCCCCGGCGCGCCTTGGCGAGGGCGCGCGCGACCCCGGCCTGCGAGAGATCGCTGGGCTCCGAGCCGAAGCCGAGCAGGGTTCCCTCGGGGGAGTCGAAGGTGACCTGGATCCCGATGCCGTGGCTCTCCCGGCTCTTGGGCTCCTCGACGCCGTTGCAGGGGATATGGGACGTGTAGTTGAGCCGCGCCAGGAGCGTGCGGTTGTCGGCGGCGAAGACTTCGGTCTCCGTCACGCCGGCCTGCGCCTGCACGAAGGCGAGCGCGTCCCGTACCGCGCGGGCGAGCTGGGCGGAACCGGGCACTACGGTTTTCGGAGCGCCGTCACGGCCGTCGGATACTTCTCGGGGACGTCCGGGTTTCCGGCCGGCGCCGGCACGGCCCACGCCATGGCGGCCGCGAGAAGGGGAATCGTGAGGAACCGCTTCATCAGGCCTGCCCTCCCGTGATGACGGCGCGGCTCCGCATGGTCGGGCCGCCGTTGCCGAGCCTCTTGGTCTGCATGGGCTGTCCTTTGCCGCAATTGGGGATGGGATAGAGGCGGAAGTCGCGTCCGACGGCGTCCACGTTCATGAGGTAGTCGCGGCTGTCGGCCATGATGCCGCCGTCCCGGTAGAGCCGGCCGAGACGGCCGTGTTCGATCTCGTAGACCTTGCGCGCCGAGATGCGGAAGTTCTCCCGGCTCTCGGCGATCGACGGCGTCTTGTGGCCGACAAGGTAGAAGCCATGGTCGACCTCGCTGATGATGTCCGCCGGGTCGCTCGCGCCTCCGCCGAAGACGGTCGTCGACATGCGGATCAGCGGAAACAGTGGTGCCTCCGTCGCCTTCCAGTGCCCGTTGGGCTCGCCGCCGAAGATGGCGGCCGTCTGGCGGCTGTTCATGAAGCCCCGGAAGATGCCCCCGTCGATGTGGGTCACGCGCTTGGCCGGCGTCCCCTCGTGGTCGTACTTGTAGTGGCCATAGCCCGGCAGGGCGGGGTCCGAGTACGCGGTGACGAGCGGGGAGGCGACCCGCTTGCCGACCTGGGTGTCGTCGAGCCCGCTCAGCAGCCACGAGCGCCCCGCGTAGGCGGTTTCCATCTTGAGGCCCCGGTCCAGCTCAACGGGATGGCCGATGATCTCGTGGGACACGAGGGTGTTGTAGTGGGGGTCCGTGACCACGGTCACCTCGGCGTCGAGGGACGGCAGGGCCGGCGCCTGGCAGAGTAGGACCGCCTCGCGCGCGATGGCGAGGGCGAAGTCGGAAAAGGACGGGAAGGCCATCAGCGGGTCGTGCACCCCGGTCAATAGGATTTCCCAGCCGCGCTGGTGGCCGAGGACGTCGTAGATCGCCTGGCTATTGCCGTCTCCGTTGGCGATGACGTAGCACATGCCCTGCGTCAGCGCGATCGCCTGGTCGATGAGCGCGCCCTCGGAGGAGGCGAACATCTCGCGCGCGAGCTGCGTCATGGCGGAGATGTAGTTGTAGCCGAGCGCCGCATGCGTGGCCGTGACCCGGCGCGAGATCTCGCGGGTGAGCCGGACCATCTCGCCGAGCTCGACACGTCTCGGGTCTATTTCGAAGACGGCCGGCACCACATCCTGGCACACGCGAACCGGGTGCAGGCGGGTATCGGTGAGGGACTCGCCGAGCGCGCCGAACTTTTCTCGCGCCTGCGTCTTCCAGTCGGCATTGGCCATGGCCCTGCGGTAGGCGGCGTCGAGCCCCTCGTCGAGGATTCGCTCGAGGTGCGGGATGTCGGACTCGCCGAGTCCGCGCCCGAAGTAGCCCGGCGCGGCCATGCCGTCGCCCGCCAGCACACGGACACCGAAGCCCAGGGTCGCGTCCTCGCCGGCGCCCTTGGCCTGGCCGTTTTCCGCGGACGAGTACTTGCCCTGGATCGCCTCGAGACGGATGTCGGCGTAGCGGATGTGTGCGCGCGCCCGGGCGCGAGAGGTCACCAGGTCGCGTACCATGGGCGCCACCTGCTGGATGAGGTCGGTGCTGATCGAGGCGGTCACTGGAAGGGCTCGACCCATACCCGCTCGCCGGCAGAGACGTCGCCCCGCTCCTCTTCGATGACGACGAAGCAGTTGGCGGCGGTCATCGAGCTGAGGATACCCGAGCCCTGGGGGCCCGTGGTGCGGACTTCCCAGCGATCGTTCTCGTAGGTCAGGATGCCGCGCTTGAACTCGCGCCGCCCCGGCTTCTTCCCCATCGGCTCGACCGCCGTGGCGCGGAACGGCTGCACGAAGAGCTGGCGCCGCCCCGCGAGCTTCCACAGCGCGGGGCGGACGAAAAGGTGGAAGGTGAGCATGGAAGCGACGGGATTGCCCGGCAGGCCGAAGAAGTGCGCGCGCCCGATGCTGCCGACAGCGAGCGGCCGCCCAGGCTGCATGGCGACCTGCCAGAAGTCGATCCCACCCGCCTGCTGGAGCACGGCCTTGACGAGGTCGTGGTCGCCGACGGAGACACCGCCCGAGGTCAGGACCACGTCGGCGTGCTCGGCCGCACGGAGCAGGCGGGCGTGAAGCTCGTCGAACTGATCGGGCACGATGCCGTCGTCCACCGCGATCGCGCCGGCGCCCTCGACGAGGCCGCGAAGCGAGAAGCGGTTCGAGTCGTAGATCTGCCCCGGCTTGCGGACGCTTCCCGGCTCGGCGACCTCGTCCCCCGTGGAGAGGATGGCGACGCGCGGCTTCCTGCGCACGAGGAGCTGGGCCAGGCCGAGAGACGCGGCGACGCCGATTTCCTGCGGGCGGAGCACGCCGCCAGCCGGTAGCACCACGGCGCCCGCCTGCACGTCCTCGCCCCGCCGGCGGGTGTTCGCGCCGGGCTTGAGAGGCCCGACGATCACGCGGCTGCCGTTCCGCTCGACGACCTCCTGCGGATACACTGTGTCCGCGCCGTCGGGCATGGGCGCTCCCGTCATGATGCGGAGGGCCTGGCCCGTGCGGAGCGTGCCGGCAAAAATCGATCCCGCGGCGAGCTCGCCTACGACTTCGAGCGCGTACGTGCCCGTTCCGGGGACATCGGCCGACGCGACGGCATAGCCATCGACGGCCGAGTTGTCGGTGGGCGGCACGTCCATCTCGGCGCGGACATCGTCGGCCAGGACGCGGCCGAGCGCCGCGGCCAGGGGCAGGAATTCCGGCGGGGCCGCAGCGGGGATGCGATCCAGGATGTGGGCCTGAGCGTCCCGCACCGAGATCATGGCGCCATTATAGCGTGGGCGGCGCGTGGGGGGCTTCCGGCACTTGTGCTACCATACGGCCGCCATGGCGGTGACTTGTGGGCGCTGCGGGTGGCAAGGCGACGAGGCGGCTTACTGCGCGAGATGCGGCGCCGGCTTGGGCGTGGCCTCCGCCGCTCCGCCTGCGTCGTTTCCGCAGACGTCGCTTCGCGCTCCGGCGCCGGGTTTCGCGCCCGTCTCCGCCGCGATCCGGCCCGCGGGCTTCTGGATCCGCTTCGTGGCGGTCATGATCGACGGCGTCGTCCTGCTCCTGGCCCAGGGCATTCTCTTCGGCGCGGGCTGGATGCTGTTGGGCGGCGGCATGGACGCCGGATTTCTGGTCAGAGGGGCGACGCACCTCTTCAGTTCGATCATCGGCGCTGCGTACAGCATCGTCTTTCACTGGATGTGGGGCCAGACGCTCGGCAAGATGGCGCTCCAGATCCAGGTGGTCAGCATGGACGGCGGACCGCTGTCTTTCGGCCGGTCTGCCGGCCGTTATTTCGCAACCTTCCTGTCTGCTCTCATCCTCGGGATCGGCTTCATCGTGGCCGGCGTCCGCGCCGACAAGCGGGCGCTGCACGATCTGCTGGCCGGCACCCGCGTCGAACACCTCTAGCCGTCCTCGCTCCAGGACCGTGCCCATGCCGCTGCCGCTGCCACTCAGGAATTGCCTGGCCGGGTTGATCCTGGATTCGCTCCACGACGCTGGCGCGCGCCGCGGGCTCGAGGCTGTCGCGGCGGTCTGCGCCGACCCGGGAGCGCTTGAGGGACCGGGCGCGCTGCCCGAGGCGTTCCCGCGGGAGATGTTCGAGCGCCAGGACGGCGGCTGGCGGCTCAAGAGAGGCTTCAAAGGTCACGAGAGAGAGTTCGGGGAGCGCGCCGAGCGCGCCCGGCGGCTGCTGCACCTGCGGCCCTTCGACGCCGAGGACCCGTCGCTGGGAGTCGCGCTGGTCGCCGCGGCGCTGCTCTTCCACGCGCATCTCTACGTCGAGGTCCACGAGCTCCTCGAGCCCCACTGGCTGCGCGCCGAGGGCGATGACCGCGAGGCGCTTCAGGGCCTCATTCAGGTGGCCGTCGGCTTCCAGCACTTGGCCAACGGCAATGTCAACGGCGCGCGCGCCCTGCTGCACGATGGCTGCGGGCGCGTCCTCGATCGGACGCTCGAAGGTGTGCCGCTGGATCCCTTCGGGCGGGCGCTCCAACGCACCCTCGACCGCGTGCTGTCCCTCGGCGAAGACGCGCCGCGCGGGTTCGACTGGAACGACGTGCCCCGTTTTCCCGTCAGGACCTCGTAGCCATGGGAAGGCTCTACCTGGTCGCCGACGGCGGGGAGATCGCGAGACGGCGGCCGCTCGTGGCAACGGGGCGCCTGGTCGAGGCCTGGCCCGATCTGCACACAAAGGGCGAATTCTGGATGGGTGAGGGCGCAAAAACGCTTCTGGACGCGACGGGTGAGTCGCTGCAGGCGAAGCTCGAGCTCGATCCCGCGTCCGTGCCCGTGTATTACGGCCCGCGGCTCTGTGATGTCGAGTCGCTACCCGCGGAGGAATCCGTGCAGACACGCGCGCTGTCCGCCCGCGGCATCGCGGTGGCGTGGATCACGATGGACCGCTTCGGGGAGCGGACGCAGTACGAGCCCAAGTCGCCGGTGGACCCCGTGTTCTACCTGAGACGGCCCGGCGGCAAGGCCGCCCACGTCTGGCGTCTCTTCCAATCGCGGGCGGAGGCGGTAGTCTACATGGCCGAGTACTTCGGCAATGACCCGGAGGGTCAGCAGTGGGCCGATGGGCTCGCCGCGGCCACCTGGGAGGAGATGATCGAGCGCTATGCAACTCATCAGTAGCAAGACAACGGAGGCGATCGAATAGCCATGGAACTCGGCCTCAAGGGCAAGACCGTTCTCGTTACCGGGGGTAGCAAGGGGATAGGCCGCGCGACCGCTCGCGCGATGGCGGCCGAGGGCGCCCGCGTCATGATCTGCTCGCGGAGCGCGCCCGCTCTCGAGGAGGCTGCCGGCGCCATCCGGCGGGAGACCGGGCAGGCCGTCGAGATCGTCGCCGCCGATCTCAGCCGGCTCGAAGGCGTCGAGAGCGCCGCCGCGGCGGCCATCCAGCGTCTCGGACGGCTCGACGTCCTCGTCAACAATGCGGGCGCGATCAAGGGCGGCGATTTTCTCGCGACCCCCGACGACGAATGGATGACGGGATGGAGTCTCAAGCTCCTGGGCTACATCCGCATGGCGCGGACGGTCCTTCCGCAGATGCGGACCCAGGGCGGGGGACGCATCGTCAACGTGGCCGGCGTGGCGGCGCGCAACCCCGCGACGACCTACATGATGGGCGGCGCCGCCAACGCGGCGCTCATCAACTTCACCAAGGCCCTGGCCGATCTCGGCGCGCCGTCCAACATCCTCGTGACGGCGGTTTCGCCGGGGCCCGTCAAAACGGATCGCTGGGACAGCCTCCAGCGCCAGCAGGCCGCCGCCGCCGGCAAGGACCTCGAGACCTTCGTGAAGGAGCAGAACCGGAACTTCCCGCTTGGGCGTATCGCGCTGCCCGAAGAGGTCGCAGACCTCGTGTGCTTCCTGGCCTCGGAGCGTGCGTCCTTCCTCACGGGCATCGCCATCACGGTCGACGGCGGGATAAGCCGTGGAGTCTACCTCTAGGCGAAGGCCGCCAATCCCGCCGGATTTGTGCGATCCAACCGGGGAAGGCCTCGTGAAAATAAGAACATTCCTCTGTTCGGCTATACGAACTTGTTCTTGACACCCGGTGGGCGCGTCAGTAGGGTATCCTCACGCAAAATGGGCTTGGACAGTCGGTCCATGGTCGCGGACGCGTTTTACGGGGAGCGATCCCCATGCGCCGCCGGTGAGCCGGGGAGAGTGCCCCTTCGGTCCTGATCGCGGCAGGAGGCCAGCGATGCCCGCAAAGCTGTTTGTCGGGAACCTCTCCTTCCAGGCCACGGAAGAGGACCTCCGCGAGCTCTTCCAGCAGGCCGGGACGGTCGAATCGGTGCGCATCGTCACCGATCAGTTCACCGGGCGTCCGCGAGGCTTCGGATTCGTCGAGATGGCAACCAAGGAGGAAGCCGCCAAGGCGGTCGAGATGCTCAACGGCCGGCTCTTCCGCGATCGCAACCTCGTCGTGGACGAGGCCCGGCCGCAGCCGCAACGTGGGGCGGGTGGCGGCGGCCCGCGCGGGGGCGGCGGCGGTGGGCCGCGTGGCGGTGGGCCGGGCGGCGGCGGGCCGGGAGGCGGCGGGGGAAACTGGCGCCGGTAACGAAGACGA
>JACORX010000388.1 GCA_016179165.1 Candidatus Rokuibacteriota bacterium
CCAGCACGGCGACGTGCCAGTACTCCACGTGACCGGAGGCCACGAGGGCTCCCAGCCCCAGGGCCTGGCAGCCCAGGGCGGCCTGGGTGCCGACGAGCAGCCGCCGCTTGCGCACGCGGTCCGCGAGCGCGCCCGACGCGATGGAGAAGAGCAGGATCGGCGCGAACTGGAGCGAGCCGATCAGCCCGAGCTTGAACGGCGAGGGCGTGAGCTGGAGGACCAGCCACGACTGGGCGACCGTCTGCATCCACGTGCCCGTCTGCGCCACGAGCTGGGCCCAGAAGAAGCGGCGGAAGTCGGCGTGGTGGAACGCGCGGAGCCCGATGGGGAGCGTCATGGCCGGCGCCTAGCATAGCGCGGCCCGGGTCCCGTCGCCCTCATGCGCGGCCACGGCGCGGTCGTCGTCGCCGGCAACCTGCCCGAAGCGGTCTTCCGCAGCGTCTACACCGAGGTCAACGCGCGGCTCCAGGCGCAGGCGATGGCGCTGGGCGGCCCCGTCACCTACCTCGACACAGAGGAGGCGAAGAAGGCGCAAGCCTCGCTCGCCGGAACGATTCCTCGGCCGTGGGAGCTGTGGAAGCGCAAGGTCCTCGCCGCCGGGTCCAAATAGCCGATCGCGGGGCGGCGGCCCGCGTCACTTCACGCGGTAGACCACCAGGCGGTTGTTTCCCGACTCCGGCGCCCACACTTCACCCGGGCGGCCGAGGATCTGGCGCACGTTGGCGCCGCTCCGATCGCTCGGGAAGATCTCGAATTTCTCCGTCGCGGGATCGAAGCGGACCATGGCGTTGGCGCCCCAGTCACTCAGCCACACCATGTCCCGGTCGTCCACGTACACGGCGTAGGCGCGAGGCTTCTCCCCGGGGAGCCTCCAGGTCTTCCAGGCCCCGGTGCGCGGGTCGTACCGGCTCACGTTGCCGCTGTTCCACTCGCTGACCCAGATGAGCCCCTTCGAGTCCGACCAGACGCGCCGCGCGCCCTGGTTCTTCGTCGGCGGCTCGAGGACCGTGGCGGCCCCCGTCTCGGGGTCGAGGCGCGCGATGTGGCTGCCGGCGAGCGAGGCGTAGTAGACCACGCCATCGGGCGTCGCCGCGATGCCGTAGGGACCGCGGCCCTGCGGCGCGTCCCAGACCTGCATGGCGCCGGTCTTGGGATCGAGCCGGCCGTAGATGCCGTTCTGGCCGGTGAACCAGATGCGGCCGCGGTTGTCGAAGGCGGCCGTGTTGAGGTTGACGTAGCCGCGCGCCGCGGGCAGGGACCAGCTCTTGACCTCGCGTGTCTTTGGATCCACGCGCACGATGGCGTTGTGGCCGCCCTCGGTCACCCACGGGGCGCCGTCGGACCCGATGACCACGCCGTGCGGGGCCGCGCCGGCGCCGAGAGAAACCAGCTCGACCTTGCCCGTCGCGGGGTCGAGGCGGCCGAGCTTGCCGTCGCGCTGGGCCGTGTACCAGACGATGCCGTCACTGCCGACGGCGACGTCGTGCGGGAACCCGCCGCCCGAGGGCAGGGCATAGACCTGCACGGCGACTTGCGCCCGCGCGCTGGACGGCGCGCAGGCGAGGACGACGAAGAACGCGAACAGTACGCGGAGCATGGTCACCTCCCCTTGCTGATCTGGCACGGATGCCAGTATAAGCCCCGTCCTGTGGGCTCGTTCATCCGCGACCTACTGCACCCCCCAGGCGGACGAGGTGTCTCGATCCTGGGACATTGACGGAGCTGTCGGCGGTCGCTAAGCTCACGGCATGGGTTCCGTGAAGGTCAAGACCCGCCGCTGGAAGCGAGTGGAGTACGACCGCCTGATCGAGACGGGCTTCTTCCGGCCTGGCGATCCGGTCGAGCTGATCGGCGGTCAGCTCATCGTCGCGGAGCCGCAGGGCAGTGGCCACTTCGCCGCGATTCAAGCGGTGGAGGAAGCGCTGCGGGCGGCCTTCGGCGTGGGCTGGCAGGTGCGCGGGCAGGGCCCCGTGGCCCTCGACGAGGAGTCCGAGCCGGAGCCGGATGTGGCCGTCGTGCCGGGCGGCTTCCGCGACTACGTGGCCGCGCACCCCTCGCGGCCCGTCCTCGTCGTCGAGGTCAGCGACTCGAGCTTGAATCTGGATCGGCACCACAAAGGCAGCCTCTACGCTCGCGCCGGCCTCGTCGACTACTGGATCGTGAATCTCGTGGATCGCGTCCTCGAGGTGTACCGCAACCCATGCCCTGACCCGACGGCCTCATTCGGCTGGCGATACCAGTCCGTCGAGGTGCTCGAGCGCGGGGCCTCCGTCTCGCCGCTCGCGCTGCCCGGCGCCAACATTCGCGTTGCCGACCTGCTTCCCTGAGCCCTCCCTGAGCGCCTGAGGGAGCGCCCGAGTAGTCCTTCGCTCAGGCGAGTCCCTCACCGCGGTGACCTTGTGGGTCGAAGGTCTCATCGATCGTCCCCCGCGCGACCTTTCGGATTATAGTCAAAGCTCGTGTGTGTGCTCATGAGTCCCCAGCAGCCCTGGGGAAGGCCGGCTAGGCAAGAACGAAGGGAGTCGCCATGAATGCGCTTGTTGTCGACATCGGCGGAGGCAACGTCAAGATCCTCGCCACCGGACGGGACGAGCCGCGCAAGTTTGTCTCCGGGCCGAAAGGCGCCGGGGCATGACCGCAGGTGGCGCGCCACTGACCGCGCGCGCGGCATGGAAGGCCCTCCAGGCCCACCATCAAAAGGTGGGAGACGTGCACCTGCGGACGCTCTTCGCTGCCGACCCCACGCGCGGCGAGCGCATGACGGCCGAGGCGGCGGGCGTTTACCTCGACTATTCGAAGAACCGCGTCACCGGCGAGACGCTCGCGCTGCTCCTTCAATTGGCGGAGGAGTCCGGCCTGCGCGCGCGGATCGACGCAATGTTCCGGGGCGAGAAGATCAACGTCACGGAGAAGCGGGCCGTCCTGCACGTGGCCCTGCGCGCGCCCCGGGGGACATCGATCGACGTGGACGGCGAGAACGTGGTGCCCCTGGTCCACGCCGTGCTCGACAAGATGGCCGATTTCTCCAGCCGGGTGCGGAGCGGCGCGTGGAAGGGACATACGGGGAAGCGCATCCGCAACGTCATCAACATCGGCATCGGGGGCTCCGATCTCGGTCCCGTGATGGCGTACGAGGCGCTCAGGCACTACAGCGACCGCGCCATGACGTGCCGATTCGTCTCCAACGTCGACGGCACGGATTTCGTCGAGGCGACGCGCCACCTGGATCCGGCGGAGACGCTCTTCATCGTCTCCTCGAAGACCTTCACGACGCTCGAGACCATGACCAACGCCCAGAGCGCGCGCGAGTGGTCGGTCAAGGGCCTCGGCGGCGACGTCAAGGCCGTGGCCAAACACTTTGTCGCGGTCTCGACGAACACGGCGGAAGTCGCGAAGTTCGGTATCGACACGGCCAACATGTTCGAGTTCTGGGACTGGGTCGGCGGGCGCTACTCCATGGCCTCGGCGATCGGCCTCTCGACGATGCTCGCGATCGGCCCCGAAAATTTCCGCGCCATGCTGGATGGATTCCGCCAGATGGACGAACACTTCCGGACAGCGACGTTCGAGCGCAACCTGCCGGTGCTCATGGGCGTCCTGTCCATCTGGTACAACGACTTCTTCGGCGCGCAGACCGTCGCCGTCCTGCCGTACGAGCAGTACCTGAAGCGGTTCCCGGCC
>JACORX010000402.1 GCA_016179165.1 Candidatus Rokuibacteriota bacterium
CCAGGGCTTCTACAATCCCCGCCCGTCGCTCTGCTGTCGCCTCCTCACGCGGCGTGACGAGGCCATCGACGCCGCGTTCTTCAGACGCCGGATCGAGGCCGCCTGGGAGTACCGCCGGACGGCAGGCCTGGTCTCCGACGCGTATCGCCTCTGCTGGAGCGAGGCGGACGAACTGCCCGGTCTCGTGGTGGACCGTTACGGCCCCGTGAGCGTGGTCCAGTGCCTGACGCTCGGAATGTTCAAGGCGGCGGACTGGATCACGACGGCCCTTGCCGGGTTGTTCCCGGACGGCAGCATCCACCGTCTGGACGACCTCACTGCGGCTCGACTCGAGGGCTTCGACGCCCGCCAAGACCCCGCTGGTCAAGAGCTCGTGGTCAACGAGGGTGACTGCCGCTTCGGCGTCACCCCCGGCGCGGGCCACAAGAGCGGCCTCTACCTCGACCAGGCCGAGAACCGCGCCCTCGTAGCCCGGCATGCCGGCGGGCGCCGCGTGCTCGACGCCTTCTGCTTCTCGGGCGGCTTTGCCTGCCACGCGCTTCGCTCGGGCGCGACCCAGGCGCTCCTGCTCGACTCGTCGGCCGACGCGCTCGCGCTGGCGCGCCGGAATCTGGAGCTGAACGGCGCGATGGCCCGGGCGGAGCTCCGAGAGGGCAATGCCTTCGACCTCCTGCGGGGTCTCGAGTCGGCAGGCGAGCGATTCGGCGTGGCCGTCCTCGATCCCCCGCCCTTCACGCGTCGGAAGGACGCGATCGAGGCGGCGGCGCGCGGTTACAAGGAGATCAACATCCGGGGTCTCAGGCTGCTCGAGCCCGGCGGCGTGCTGGCGACTTTCTCCTGCTCGCACCCGATCACGCCGGGGCGCTTCGAGGAGATCTGCCGCGAGGCCGCCGGCGATGCCGGCGTCAACGTACGGGTGCTGCGGACGCTGACGCAAAACCGCGACCACCCGGTCCTATTAACCGTCCCAGAATCCCGTTACCTCACAGGACTCCTCCTCGAAGCTGTCTGAGCCGATAAGATAACAGTTCGGCCCTCCCCGCGATCTGCACGGCTCGCCCGCGATCTTACGGATCAGCATCCTCAGGAGTTCCCAGCCCGCTACGCCGAGGCGATCGCCATGCTCAAGATCGTCCCCACCGACCGGACGGGGCGCTACCTCATCGGGAGTTGCGCGCGTGACGGGCCGCTGGTACAGTCAGCTCATGCCCGGAAATCAGACAGTCGGCAAGTCAGCAAACGCCCGGATCGAGACCAGCAGAGTGGGGAAGCGGGGTGCCATCGTGGTCCCGGCCCGGATGCGCAAGAAGTTTGGACTCCAGGAGGGCTCGCTGGTCATCGCCGAGGAGCGCGATGACGGCATCCTGATTCGCCCAGCCGTCGCCGTGCCCGTCGAAATCTACACTCCCGCGCGAGTCGCAGAGTTCCTTCTTTCGAATGCCGTGGATGCGACGGACTACGGCAAGGCCGTTCGGGCCGTGAGGAAGCTCGGCATCGACCCGCGGGCCGTGGCGCACCACCGGCCGCGACGCTGACGCCCTCGCGCCCGTCGGACCGGGTTTTTCTCGACGCTAACGTGCTGTTCTCGGCCGCCTATCGCTCCGACTCCGGCTTGGCCGTCCTGTGGCACCGCGAGGGCACGGCCCTGGTCACGTCCGCGTACGCGGTGGACGAAGCGCGGCGCAATCTCTTCGAGCCCGATCAGCATCGGCGCTTGGATGCGCTCGCCGGCGCCTGCGAGATCGTGCCGACCCCGGCCGTGGCCAGGCTTCCCGACGGGCTGGTCCTGCCGGCGGACGACCAGGTGATCTTCCTGGCCGCGATGGCCGCCCAGGCTACGCATCTGCTGACCGGTGACAAGACCCATTTCGGCCGGTACTACCGCAGGACCATCGCCGGCGTGCTCATCCTCCCGCCCAGCGTCTACCTCCGAGGCTGAACGCGGGTGAGCGTGCCGTTGGCGCTTCTGGCGAGCGTCTAGGCGGCTCGCCCGCGATCTTACGGATCAGCATCCTCACTTCTCACATCATGCCGAAGGAAGAGCGGGCGGGCGAATTCCTCCCCTCGGCCTCCCGCGCGTCTTCCCCCATCAGGGAAGCGGATCAAAGCGGGGATCAGCTCTCCCGGTACAGGAGGAGGAGCACGCCGACCATCGCGAGGCCCACCGACCAGACGCGCCCCGGCAAGGCCGTTTCCCCGGGCGGGAGCCGCAGCTCGAGCCAGCGCCCCCAGCCTACGAGCATGGCGATCACGCCCAAGGGCGTGTGCGTTACTTCGACGAGGTACTCGGCCTTGAGGTTGAGCGCGGCGTGAGAATGGGTCAGGAGCAGCGCGCCGCCCACGGAGCAGAGAATGGGGAACACCAGCGCCGCGCGCGGGGAGCGGATCCGTCCGGTGCGCACCATCCACTCGAAGGTGCCGAAGCCCAGCACGAGCGCGACGAAGAGCTTGTGCTGGAGCTCTTCCGGGTACGTCAGACTCTCCCAGAAGCCCATGGGGCCGAGGGGCCAGGAGCCGGGATCGTTGCGGAGAAAGAGGAAGACCGCCATCGCGAAGAATATGAGCGGCCAGTGGCGCGCCCACGGCGCCCGGCCGCTACGGTGGAGGATGGCGAGCAGGCCCATGAAGAGAACGAACACGCCCGCGACATTGTGGTTGAACTCGCTCCACTGCCGGTCGGCGTCGGTGCGCGGGGCCTCGCGGTCGTCGAGCGGCATGTCCTCGAGCCGTGGGGAGGTGAACGCCGGCACGCGGGGCGTGAAGATGAGCGCCACCTCCGAGATCGTCGCGCGGTCGGCGACCACGTCCACGGCGGGCGGCAGCGACGTCAGGGAGGCCGCGGCGAAGAGCACGGTGATGCCGAGCCCCAGCTCGACCTCCACGAAGCGGCGCAGGCGCAGCAGTGAGACGGGGTCGGCCGACGGCAGCCGCCGCACGACGAAGAAGTTGAGCGCGCCCAGCGCCAGGATCAGCGCCAGCACGGTGATCTTGGTGCCGACCATCATCCCGTAGGCGGTGCCGGTGAAGGCCGAGAGGCCGTCCACGTAGTAAAAGGTCAGCCCGATGCCCCCCGCAACGAGCGCCGCCACCGAGCAGAGCGCCATGGACGAGAAGCGCGTGAGCAGGAGCGCCGGCCCTGCGTCCCCACCGCGCCCATAGGCTGCGGTCGCGAGGTGCATGAGGCCGCCCACCCAGACCGAGGCGGCGTACTGGTGCACGGCGTCCAGGACGAGCAGCACGCCTCCGTGATCGGGCCGCGCCGACGCGTGGCTGATGCCCGCCGCGGACGCGGCCAGCGCCGCCGTCAGCGCCACCATGGCGGGCCACCAGCCCCTCGCGTCCGACCGCCGCCGCAGCGTGAGCGCGCCGACGACGAGCGCCGCGCAGATGAGCACGCGCGCCGCGCTCGCCTGGAAATAGGCGGTGGCGAGCACCTCCCGAACCGGCCAGCTCTGCCCGTCGGCGAGCACCATCTGCTGAACCGTCAGCGCGAGGAGCTGGCCGACCATCACGGCAGCGGCGCCCGCGGCGACGAGGATCAGGAGACGGCCCAGCAGGGGGGCAAGCTCGGGGCGACGGCGCACGGCGGGCTCGAGGACGACCAGCGCGAACAGCACGCCTCCGATGGCGGCGGCCTGGCCGCAGAGGGCCAGCCCCCGGAGCAGGACGTCGACGAACCCGGCCACGGGCTAGCCTCTCCCGTGCGACCGGTCGACCCAGACCCGCACGAGCACGAAGATCGGCGTGCCGATCGCGACGAAGACGATGAACCACGCCGCCTTGCCGAAGGCCGACAGCGCCACGATCAGGTAGATGAAGTCGCGGTTGGTGAGCGCGTCGGCCGTCTTGGCCCCGACGGAGCGCCGGCCGGCCGTCGCGGACGGCGAGACCATGTGGGGCGCGACGACGAACGCGGCGGCGACCGTGCCGGCGACGGCGACCGCTCCCACCACCATGGGCCATGCGGAATGCGCGGAGAGGCTCCAGCCGACAGCCATGCAGCCGAAGACCGCCACGTGGACGCTGTTGTCGCCCCAGAAATCCAGCGCCGCCCCGCCGGGGGATTCGAGGAACTTCAGTCGCGCGATCTCGCCGTCGCAGCCGTCCAGGATCGAGTGCAGGAGGAAGAGGAGCGCGCCCGTGAGCTGCCAGCCGGGAGCTGAGGAGAGGAAGAACGGCGCCGCCGCCACGCCGTTGGCGAGCGAGACGAGCGTCGTCGCGTTGGGGGTGACCGAGGTCCAGACGAGGCGTCGCGTCAGCGCGAGCGAGATCCGCCGCTCGACGTGGCGGGACATGAAGCCCTCGGAGTCCTTGATGAGACCGCGCAGCAGCCACGACTCGGCGCGGCGCAGATCGCCGGCCGTGCGAACCACGAAGCGGCCCCTGTGATCCGCCGTCCCCTCCATCGTCGCGAACCGGCCTTTGAGGGCGGCGACGCACTCGGCCGCGCTCCCCGCGCGCCCCGCGGCGTCGAGCACCGGCTTCGGATCGTCGGTGTCCACCACGGCGACCTGCGCGGGATCCATCCAGATCGTCTCGGGCTGGAGCGGCATGGCGGCCAGGGCCCGCAGCCACCGCGGCTGCGGGATGACGTTGGACGGCACGAGGATCAAACGCCGCCGTCCCGGCTCCGAGGGCGGGGCGGAGGCGAGTCCCGCGCGCGCCCCGGCGAGCGCTAAGCGCCGCCCCAGCGGCAGCCCCGCCACCATCGTCTCCGGGGTGATGTCGGGCGTAGCGCCTGCAGCCACGACCACCAGAAGGCTCTCCGTCACAGGCGCGAACCGGCGAGGGGCGACGGGCTGAGCGGTATCTGCACGCCGCCCCGCCTGCTCGACTCGCGAGCCAGGTGCTCGATCTCGCAGCAGAGTGCCGCCTCGGCGAGGTTGCCGTCCGAGGGCCCCTCGCCCCCTGACACCGCCCCCCCTGACACCGCTCCGATGAAGCGGCCAGCCACCTTGTGGAACCAATCGGGGTGATGCGAGCCGTCCGACAGCGCCGGCAGCCCCGGCCAGCGCCGCTCGCCCCCCTTACCGGTGAGCACGAGCGTGTCGTCGCGGAGCTCGATCCTCCCCTCCGTGCCGTCCACCTCGACCCGGTTGTGCCGCTCCTCCGCGGCCCACGTCAGGAGAATCTCGGCGCTCGCGTGCGTGAACTCGAGCCGCACCGACGCCGTGTCCTCGACGGCGAAGGCCGTGTGGCGCCGCGTCTCGAGCCGCGCCCCGACGCTCCGCGGCCGCGCCCCGACCCAGGCCGGCAGGACGTAGAAGACGTGCCAGCCGTGGTCGGTGAGGACACCGCCGCCGGCCACCGCGGGGTCCACTCGCCAGGTGATACTGCCGCCCGCTGCCGGTCTCACCCGCAGCGTCTCCCAGACAATGCGCCGCACCTGACCGATCGCGCCCTCGCGGATGAGGTCGGCGGTCAGCGCGAGGATGGGCGCGTGGTGCCAGTTGTGCACGGTGTGCAGCACGCGGCCGGCCGAGCGGGCCGCGAGGGCGACGCGGCGCAGGTCGGCGGGGGAGCTCACGAGCGGCTTCTCGCACAGCACGTGCAGGCCCCGCCCGAGGGCGCTGAGGATGAGCGGCGCGTGGCTCGAGGGAGGCGTGGAGATGTCCACGAAGTCGAGCGGCTCGCCGGCCAGGAGATCTTCGGGCGAGTCGTACCAGCGCGCGCCGGGAAGCCGCGCCTCGCACTCGGCGCGCTGGGCGGGACGGGAGTCGGCGGCGGCCGCGATCCGGACGTCCGGGCGGCCGAGCCACCCGGGCAGATGCCCGTGGATGGCAACATTGCCGAGCCCGATGACGGCGCCGCGCAGCATGCTACTGGAGCCGGAAATCCCTGACTATCGTCCCCAGGGCCTCGTCGAGGATGGCGAGCCCATTGAGCGCGGCGTCTTCGCGGATGATCAGCGGCGGGTTGATGCGCACCGTCGGTGAATACGTCATCGCGGCAAGCCCGCGCCTGAGGCACTCCTTGTAAAGGGCCTGCGTCACGTCCTTGCCGAGCGGCTCCTTGGTGCGGCGGTCCTTCACCAGCTCCATCCCCAGCATCAGGCCGCGCCCGCGCACCTCGCCCACGCACCGGTGCTTCTCCTTCATCGCCTCGAGCCTTGTAAGCATCACGGCGCCCACGCGCTCGGCGTTCTTGACCAGGTCCTCCGTGAGGATGATCTCGAGCGCCGCCAGCCCCGCCGCCGAGGCGAGCGGGTTGCCGCCGTAGGAGGACGAGCTCGCGGACGGGTTGGACCAGGGCTTGCGGCTTGTCAGGTCGTCCGTGGAAATCACGGCCGACAGCGGGAAGCCGCCGCCCACGCCCTTGCCCACGGTCATGACGTCGGGCACGACTCGGTCGTGGTCCGAGCCCCACATGGCGCCGGTGCGGCCGAATCCCGTGATCATCTCGTCGCAGATCAGGAGCGCCCCCGCCTCTTTCGCGATCTGCTGGATGGCGCGAAGGAAGCCCTCGGGCGGGATGATGTTGCCGGCCGTGCCCTGCATGGGCTCGACGATGATGGCCGCGATCTCGCCGCCCGTTTGGAACCGGATCACGTCGCGAACGAACTCGGCGCAGGCGATACCGCAAGCGGGATACGTGAGCTTGAGCGGGCAACGGTAGCAGTCGGCATACGGCGTCGAGTACTGGCCCGGCATGAAGGGGCCCAGATGATGCTTGAAGTCGCTGCCGAGGAGGCCCAGCACGCCGCCCGTCTTGCCGTGAAAGCCGCCCCAGAAACCGATGACCTCGTCCTTGCCCGTGGCGACCTTGGCGAGTCTCAATGCCGCCTCGACGGTTTCGGCGCCGCCGGAGAACATCTGGATGCGCGTCAGCCCCTCGGGCGTCACGGAGGCGACCAGCTCGAGGAAGCGTGCGCGGGCCTCGGTCGTGAAGCTGCCGAAGGTGAGCTTCTCAAGCTGCTTCTTGAGCGCCTCGACATAGTGCGGGTGGCAGTGGCCGACGGAGCCGATCGTGATGCCCGCGATGAAGTCGATGTACTCCTGGCCGTCCTCGTCCACGAGCGTGCACCCGTGGCCGCGCGCCATGGCGAGTCCCGCGTAGAGCGCGAAGCCCTGCCCGCCGGCGGCGGCGTGGCGCCGCTCGCGCTCGACGATCTCTTTGGACCGCGGCCCGGGCTCGCGCATCCCGCTCACCGCGAATGTCCCGTGAAGCGCGCCGAGAGGTACGCGGCGATGGCGGAGGCCGCCTCCTCGCGGAAGAGCGCGAAGCTCGGCCACGCGTTGAGGTCGATCAGCACGAGCTCGCCCGAGGCGGTCGCAACGCAGTCGCCGCCGTAGATCTCGAGGCCGAGCGCGCCGGCCGCCCGGCGCACGAGGCGCGCGAGCGCGCGCTGGTCGAAGGCGTGGCCGCTGAGCTGCTGGTCCTTGTGGTAGAACCACCGGAACCAGGGCGGCTCGCCGTGGGCGCCGCCCCCGGGGCCGATGCCGTAGAACTTGATCAAATCACCGTCCACGTGGGGCTGGAGCACGGCGCGCCGGATGCCGCGCCCCGCGAGCCCCTCGAGGGCGCGCGCGACCGCCGCCGCGTCGGCGGCATAGACGACGTCGCCCTCCTGGGTGTTGTGGACGTCGGCTCGCTTGACCCACAGCGGCCCCGGCGCGGCGACGCGCTCGACCGACGTCGTCACCAGCCGGCTCGCGATGAACGGCACTCGCGCCTCCGCGAACTGCGCGATCATGCGCTCGCGGTAGGTGTTGAGCACGGCGGCCGGGCTGTTGACCGCGCGAACCCCGGAGACCTCCAGCGCCGCCACCGCCTGGAGCGCCCCGGGCTGCTCGCACATGAGGAACATGCCGCGCGGCCTGGTGTCGGTGACGACACCCAGCTCGTCAGGGGTCTTCAGCTCGACCTGGAACCCCTTGGCCTCGAGACCCTTTGCGGTCAGGCGCAGGATCTCGGTGTCGTCGCTCTCCCGCCCCGGCGAGTGCGCCTCCTCGCGGAAGATGCCCCAGCAATGAGAATCGTTCACGCAATTCCCCCCGGGCCGCTCACGAGGCCCGGGCCGCCAGCGCCTCGGCCAGCGCCACGTCCTCGGCTCGATCCACGTCCACGACGGTCTCGATCACGTCCCCGTACATCGGCTCGCCTGACTCCAGGAGCCAGGCCAGGTGCTCCCGCAGCCTGCCGAGGACCGGAGGCGGCTCGAGCCGGCGCGCGCGCTCTGAGACGAGGTACACGCCGGCCGTCACGAGCGCGGGCGACTCGACGCCGAGCGCGGTGATGCGGCCTCGGGCGTCCACGACCGCTCCCAGCGGCTTTTCGTCGGCGACGAGCGGCGTCACCGCCAGTACCGTCGCCTCGCGCGGCCGGCGGAGCGCCGCCTCCACGAAGCCCCGAAAGTCCGCCGCGCGGCACCAGGCGTCCACCGTCGAGACCAGCATGCGCCCCGCGCCGGGGCCGCCCGCGACCTCGCGGAAGCTTTCGAGCGACGAGGCGGTCGTCTTCACGGTCAGGCGGAGGTCGAGCTCGGGGAAGCGCCCGCGGACCCACGCCGCGCAGTCGCGTTCCTGCTCGTTGACGATGATCGACAGCCGGGTGATGCCCGCGGCGACGAAGTTCCGGATCGCCGACTCGATCAGCGGCACACCCGCCACCTCTACCATGGGCTTGGGCACGGCCCAGCCGGCTTGTCTCAGGCGGCTGCCCTCGCCCGCGGCGATGATGCCGCCCGAGAGGCCCGGCGACCCAGAGAGGCCCGGATCCAATGTCACGGCAGTATTCCCTCCAGGTCGC
>JACORX010000040.1 GCA_016179165.1 Candidatus Rokuibacteriota bacterium
GAGAAATGGTCGGGGCGACTGGATTTGAACCAGCGACCTCCTGCTCCCGAAGCAGGCGCGCTACCAAGCTGCGCTACGCCCCGTCCCTGTCGACCATGCTATTTTACGCTTCCCAGGCGTACTTCCCGATCAACTTCACGAACACGCACCCCGAGTCTTCCGCTACCCTCGCTTCGCCCGCAATCTTGTCGACCACCTGCAGCCGCTGAGAGTCCTCGGACCCGACCGGCATCACCATCCGCCCGCCCTCGGCCAGCTGAGCGAACAGAGGCGGCGGGACCGACGGTCCACCGGCCGTCACCACGATGCGATCGAACGGCGCCTCGTCGGGCCAGCCGAAGGTGCCGTTGGCGGTCCGCACCCACACATTGCTCGCGCCGATCGCTTCGAGCGTCTCCCGTGCGCGCGCGGCGAGCTTGGGAATCCGCTCCACGGTGCAGACGCGCGCCGCAAGACGGGCCAGTACGGCGGCCTGGTAACCGCAGCCGGTGCCGATCTCGAGCACCTTGTCCTTCCCCGTCAGCTGCAGCAGCTCGGTCATCCGGGCCACCATGAAGGGCTGCGAGATCGTCTGCCCTTCGCCTATCGGCAGCGGGTAATCCTCGTAGGCCTTGTCCCGCAGCGCCTCGTCCACGAACAGGTGGCGCGGGGTACGTCGCATCGCCTCCAGCACCAGCGGGTCGGCTATGCCCCGCTTGACCAGATGCTCCGCGACCATCCGCTCCCGCTCGCGCGCGGAGCGCTGCTCGCCTCCCGCCGCGACCCCGGGCTCCCGCCATCTGCCGATCACCGCGGCCACTTCTTCAGGAGCGCGTTGAGGCTGCCCTCCCAATCGCCCATGCGTCCGAGAGCTCCGTAGTGAGTCAGGTCGAGGTGGAGCGGCGTCACGCTCGCGAGCCCGCGCTGCACGGCCGCGATATCGGAGGCCTCGTCCTCTGCCCACTCCGGAGGACCCGCGCCGATCCAGTAGTACGGCTGGCCGCGCGGGTCGACCTCCTGCACCACCTTGTCTCGGTACACGCGGTGACCGAGCCGCGTCATCCGGATGCCGCCCGCAGTCCCGCCCGGTATATTGACGTTGAGGAGCGTCTTCGCCGGAAGCCCCTCGACCAGCAGCCGGCTCGCCACGAGCCGCGCCACCAGGGCCGCGCCCTCGAACCCCGCCGTCCCGGCGTCCGCCTGCGACACGGCCATGGACGGCACACCAAGGAGGGTGCCCTCCATCGCGGCCGACACGGTCCCCGAATACGTCACGTCGTCGCCGAGGTTCGAGCCGTGGTTGATGCCTGCCGCCACGAGCACCGGGCGCCCGGGCAAGAGCCCCAGCACCGCGAGGTTGACGCAGTCGGATGGTGTGCCGTTGACGGCAAAGCGCCGCTCTCCCACCTGTGTGACGCGCAGCGGACGGTGCAGCGTCAGCGAGTGACCGACTGCGCTCTGCTCACGATCCGGCGCCACCACGTACACCTCGCCAAGCTCGTCGAGCGCTCCCGCCAGCGCGTCGAGCCCCGCGGCGTGCACCCCGTCATCGTTTGTGACCAGGATCACCGCCGCCATCACCGCTCACCGTCCCGCGAGCAAAAAAGAGCCCTCGCTAAATTGGTCGGGGCGACAGGATTTGAACCTGCGACCCCTTGACCCCCAGTCAAGTGCGCTACCGGGCTGCGCCACGCCCCGACCCGAGGGATCATTGTACGGAGTGCTGCGGGCAAAGACAAGGATGGCGTCAGATCTTGGGAGGCGTCAGGCGGTCGCGAAGCGCGCGCAGCTGATCCCGCATCCGCCGGAGCGCCGCTTCGAGGGCCGAACCGCGAACGCCAAGGTCCAGCTGCGCAGGGCCGCGGCTCTCCGCCACCAGGCGCTTCTTCGCCCCTTCGAGCGTGAGCCGTTCGTCGTACAGCAGAGTCTTGATACGGATGACAAGATCGAGGTCGCGTCTGCGGTAGAGACGCTGGCCGGCGGGGTTCTTCTTGGGCCGCAGCAGGCGGAACTCCGACTCCCAGTAGCGGAGGACGTAAGCCGGCACCCCCGTGATGGCCTCGACCTCGCCGATCCGGTAGTAGAGCTTGTCCGGGATGGCCACCCGTCCTTGCTCCACCCCGCCTTGGGCTGCCCCGCCGCCGCTCACGCCTGGTGCCCTCACGCGTGGTGATTGATGCGCAGCTTGAGGCCCTTGCTCGGCTTGAACGTCAGCACCTTGCGTGCGGTGATCTCGATGCTGTCCCCCGTCTGTGGATTGCGCCCCCGCCGCGAGGCCTTGCGGCGGATGCGGAAGTGGCCGAAGCCCACGATCTTAACGTCCTCGCTCTTCTCGAAGCAGCGGAAGATGATGTCGAACAGCGATTCCACCACCGAGGCGGACTGCCGTTTTGACAGCCCGTGGGCCGCCACCGCGTTGATGAGATCGTTCTTCGTCAGTGCGGTCACCTCCCCTCGATCGGAATAGACTCACGGACCCCCTCCAGATACTCTGGAGCTGGCTCGGCAACGGGCACAACCAGCGGCAGTTGGTTCCGCATCAGCGCCCGGCTCCCCGTGTCAGGAAGCCTGGGTGCCCCTTGGCCTCGAGCTCGCCTCGAGCCTGCTGAGCCTTCGTCCGGTCCGGATAGCCGCCGACCCACACGACGTGGTAGGTCTGCCCGCCTCCGGCGGCGGTTTTAGGTGCCGTCGCGCCCTTGGCGCGCAGGATCACGACCTTGAACCCCTCCCTCTTGAGGGACGAAGACAGGGACATGGCCGTCTCGAGATCGAACGATGGATTGACCTGCACCCCGCCCTTGACCACCTGCGCCGTGCCCTTGCCCTTGAGCGCCGCGTTGACCGCGTCCGGGGTGGAATCTGTGATGAAAAGCTGGTTCTGCCCGGCTGAGGGCTTCGCGGGGGCGGCGACGGGCACGCCACCACGGGTGACCGCCGAGACCTGGACCGGGAAGTTCTCGCCGCGGAGCTGCTTGGCCAGCGCTTCGGCGTTGCGCGCCTCGATGAACGCCCCCACTTGGACCCAGTAGTCGCCCGGTGCGCCGCCCTCGGCCGGTCCGCTTCGTTTCGGTGCGGGCGTTTTCGCCGCTGGGGCTGGCTTGGCCCCTGGTCCGGGCTTGGCCACGGGTGCGGCCGGCGCCGGAAGCACTGGTAGCTGTGCAGTACCGATTGGACGTTCCGCCGGGCTCGGTGCGGCCGGCGCGGGAGCGGCGGGAGCCGGCCTTGGCTCCTCCGCTTTTGCCGAAGGCGCCGGCGGGCCGCTCTTCGCCTGGATTTTCTCCGGAGTGGGCTGCGTGGGCTCGAGCCAGTTCAGGAAATACGGCAGCGATACGACGACGACGATGGCCAGCACCGTCAGGACCAGTAAGGCCCGGAACCACCCGGCCGAGAAGATGCTCCGCCGGGCTATCTCATCCTGCTCGTCGCCTTCGGGAAGCTCTTCCTGGTCCGGGTTCGTCGCCATGAGCCCTCGCTCTCTTGCGGGATCTAATGCCGTGCTATGCTAGCACAGACCTCGGGGTCAACCAATCATTTTGCTAGGGGTTCTACCTACTTAGGAGGAGTTGCCTCAGGCGGGGTCGGGGTTGACTCAGGAACGGCGCCTGCTGGGCGACCGGCTCGGCTGGGAACCCGATGTCCCCTTGCGCTTTGCAGCGCTCCGTCTCACGAGCAGACGTATCGGCGAGCCGGTGAAGCTCGCAGCGTGACGAATCGAATTGATGAGGTATCGCTCGTAGGAGAAGTGCAGCTTGGCCGCCGCGTTGACCTTGACTGCGAATGTCGGCGGGGACACCGCAACCTGCCGGACGCTGTGGACGCGGATCGGCACGCCGCCCGAGGAAGTCGGCCGGCGCTCGAGCGCCTGCCTGAAGATCGTGATGAGATCGCCCGGCTGGAGGCGCTTGCGCGCCTCGGCAGCGACCTGGTCCACGGTATCGAAGAGGTCGCGCAGGCCGAGCTTCGTCACCGCCGACGTGAAGCAGATGGGAGCGTAGTCGAGGAAGGGGAGCCGCTCGTGGATCTGCGCCGTGACCTCGGCCCGGCCGACAAGGCCGGAAGGCACGAGGTCCCACTTGTTGACCGCAAGCACGATAGCGCGCCCGGCGTCGTGGGCATAGCCCGCGATGTGGGCGTCCTGCGACGTCACCCCTTCCGATGCGTCCATCACGAGGACCGCGACGTCGCAGCGCTCGAGGCTCTTGAGCGCCATGACCACCGCGAGCTTTTCGAGGACCTCGGTCACGCGCCCCTTGCGGCGGATGCCCGCCGTGTCGATGAGCAGGTACCGGCGGTCGCGGAACGTCAGCGGCGTGTCCACCGCGTCGCGAGTGGTGCCGGGAGCGGCGTGAACGAGCACCCGCTCCTCGCCCAGGACCGCGTTGACCAGTGAGGACTTGCCCACGTTCGGCCTGCCGATGATGGCTACGCGCGTGCCCTCGAGCAACGTCTCTACGACGGGCTCGGGCGCCAGGCTGCGGGCGGTATCGAGAAGTTCCGCGACCCCGCGCCCGTGCTCGGCCGAAAC
Organism: Candidatus Rokuibacteriota bacterium; assembly: GCA_016179165.1. Taxonomy (GTDB): domain Bacteria; phylum Methylomirabilota; class Methylomirabilia; order Rokubacteriales; family CSP1-6; genus AR37. Next base: position 4,505 of record JACORX010000040.1, read on the forward strand.
CTGCTGGACCGCCGCGAAGCCGAGGCGGTAGAAATCCGCCGAGGCGGCCTCCTGGCCGGCGCCGTCGATCTTGTTCACGGCGAGCAGCACGGGATGCTGGCTGCGCCGCAAGATGCGGGCGATCTCCAAGTCGAGCGCGGTCATGCCCGCGCGACCGTCCACGACGAAGACGAGCAGGTCCGCCTCTTCGATGGCCATCATGACCTGGTCGCGCACGGCCGCGATCAGGTCGGACTGGGTGCTGGGGTCGAAGCCGCCCGTGTCCACCACGGTCGCCTGCCAGCGCTCGAAGGCGGCGGTGCCGTAGAGACGGTCCCTGGTCACGACCGGCACGTCGTGGACGAGGGAGCGGCGGCGGCCGACCAGGCGGTTGAAGAGCGTGGACTTGCCCACATTGGGCCGGCCCACGA
>JACORX010000409.1 GCA_016179165.1 Candidatus Rokuibacteriota bacterium
ACCTACTACACCCAGCTCCGACTGGACGCCCTCCCTCCGGAGAGCGCCGACGAGCTGCTCCTGGCGCTGCTCGGAACGGACCCCACGGTCGAGCCCCTCAAGCCGGTCCTCATCGCCAGGACCGGCGGCAATCCGCTCTTCCTCGAGGAGAGCGTGCGGACGCTCGTGGAGATGAACGCCCTGGTAGGAGAGCGTGGGGCCTATCGACTCGCGCGGCCCCTGGACACGATCCGCGTCCCCGCGACGGTCCAGGCCATCCTGGCCTCGCGGATCGACCGATTGGATCCCCAGGACAAGCAGCTTCTCCAGACGGCCTCGGTCGTCGGCAAGGACGTGCCGTTCGCCTACTTACTCGCCATTGCCAAGTTATCCGAGGAGGATCTGCGTCGAGGGCTCGCCCACCTCCAGGCCGCCGAGTTCCTCTACGAGTCCGCGCTGTTTCCCGAGCTGGAGTACACCTTCAAGCACGCGCTCACGCACGAGGTCACGTACGGTGGCATGCTGCTCGACCGGCGTCGTGGGCTTCATGCTCGGATGGTCGAGGTGATCGAGAGCCGCCACGGCGATCGGCTGGCCGAGCAGGTCGAACGCCTCGCCAATCACGCCGCACGCGGCGAAGTCTGGGCCAAGGCCGCACAGTACACCCGCCAGGCCGGCGATCGCGCGGCGGCGCTCTGTGCCGACGCCGAGGCCGTCGCCTACTACGAGCGTGCGCTGGAGACCCTCACGCACGGACCGGTCACCCGCGAGTCGGCGCGTGAGGCGATCGACGTCCGCTTCGCCCTCCGCGCACCGCTCTGGCGGGGTGGGCACCTCGAGCGGCTCCATGCGGTCTTCCGGGAGGTCGAGCAGCTCGCCGCCCAGCACGACGAGACCGAGCGGCTTGACGTCGTCTACTCGTTCCTCGTCCAGTACCACTGGGCCAAGGGCGAGTACGAAAAGGGCATCGAGTACGGCGACCGTTGCCTGGAGACCGGCGCGCGCCGCGGCGATCTCGGCCTGCAGGTGACGGGCCACTACTACGCCGGCGGCTGCCGTCATGCTCGCGGCGAGCTTCGGACAGCGCTCCAGCACTTCCAGTGGATCATCACCGCCTTGGACGGCGGTCGCGAGACGGAGCGGTTCGGGCTGTCGGGACTTCCCTTTTCCGGGGCGTGCGCGCTCGCTGCCGAGTGCCTTGCGGATCTGGGAGACGTTATCGCCGCCGACGACCTCTTGCGACGCGGCGAGGCGGTAGCGAGCGCGGCGAACCATCTCTACAGCACGGTCCCGCTCGCGATCATGCGCGGCCGCCTGCGCCTGGAGGCGGGCGACACGCCCGGCGCGATCCGGGTGCTGGAGCCCGCCGTAGCGGTTTGCCGCGAGCACAAGTTCGTCGGGCAGACGATGCGCGCGCTGACCCCGCTCGGGGAGGCGTACACGGCTGCCGGCCGTGCTGGGGAAGCCGTGCCGCTTCTCCGCGAGGCGATCGCTCTTCAGGAAGCGGCCGGCGCGTTCGTGAACCGCGCGCTCTGGGTGCGCACGCTCGCCGAGGCCCTGCGCTGCGTGGGCCGGCTCGACGAGGCCGCGGTCACCGCGCAGAGCGCCCTCGATTTCGCCGTGCGCCTGGGCGAGCGGGGCAACGAAGCGTGGACGCACTTCGTGCTCGCCGAGATCGCTGCGGACCGCGGGAGGGTCGCGGAGGCGCGTGAGCATCTTGCGTTCGCCTGCGAGGCGTCCGGACGCCTCGAGATGAGGCGGCTCGCCGCGCACTGCGACCGCGCGCTCGCCGCGATGGCGACCCCTCAGGCGTCCGAGAGCAACCGGCCGTAGCCGGGGACACGCTCGTCCACGAGACGCTGCACGATGCCCACGGTCGCGCCGAGGCGCCCGCCTCGCCGGGGGCCCTGCTACCCCACGGTCACGGCGACGCACGTCGTCGTGCGGGTGACACCGTCGATGATGCCGATGGCGTCAGTGACGAGACTGCCGATCGCGTCGAGGGTCTGGCCCTCGACGACGGCGATGAAGTCGTAGGGGCCGGTGACGGCGTCCATCGCCGACACGCTGGCGCGCGGGCTTTTGATTTTCGCGAGCGCCTTCTTGACCTGCTTGGTCTTGCCGGCCGCGGTTTCGATGAGCACGTACGCTTTCATGTCTTGCCTCCCTGGGTCTTCTTCTTCGAGAACAGCAACGCGAGGGCGACGGCCCCGACACCGGCAGCGACGGGCCAGAAGTTTGTGCGGAAGAAGGGCATGGCGAAGAACGGCGAGCGGCCGCGCGAGGGCCGGAGGCGCCCGTCCAGGAGGCCGTGCACGAGATCCATTGCCTCGTCCATGAGGACCGTCAGCGTCGCCTTGGCGAACGCCGGGTCGGCCAGCGCGGGATGGCCTACGTACCCTTGCCCGCCGTTCTTCACCGGATAGTTGGGGATGAGCCGGTGCGCCATGGAGTAGCGGGCGGCGGGCAGGGCTCGCCAGCCGTCACCGACCAGGTCGGGCCGCAGCAGGAGCATCATCGAGGTTTCCCACCAGCCGCCGTGCGCGTCCTCTGAGAAGGCCTCCCGCTCCTCGTCGGTGATACGTCGGCCCAGCGCGGCCTCGAACTTGGGCGCGTAGCGCCCCGACATGAGCCCCCAGGCGAGGTAGCCCGTGACCGACGCCATGGTCACCCCGTAGCGACGCGAGACGATGGCCGAGGCCTCTTCGAGCGCGACCAGGTGGCCGGGTCCTCCGTGGCCGTTCGAGACCAGCAGGTGGCGGAACCCCGCGCGGGCGAGCGCGCTGCCGTAGTCCACGAGCAGGTCCCGCACCACGCGCTGGC
>JACORX010000420.1 GCA_016179165.1 Candidatus Rokuibacteriota bacterium
ACGAGCGCGAGTGCCTCGGGAGTCATGTACCCGTTGGTCACGAAGATGTTGCGCAGCCCGGCCTCGACCGCCAGCCGGCCCGTTTCGATGGCGAGCTCCATGAAGATCGTGGGCTCGGTGTACGTGTACGCGATGGATGCGCAGCCGGCGCGGCGGGCCGCCCGCACGATGTCCTCCGGCGCCGTCGTCTCTCCCGGGATCCGCCCCGGGTGCATCCGCGGCGCCTGGGCGATGGTCCAATTCTGGCAGAACAGGCAGTGGAAGTTGCAGCCCGCCGTCGCGATGGAGAATGCGAGGCTGCCGGGCAGGAAGTGAAAGAGCGGCTTCTTCTCGATCGGGTCCACGCCGCCGCTCACGACGCGGTCCGCGACCAGGCTCACCAGCATCCCGCCGCGATTCTCCTGGACGCCGCAGATGCCGCGAAGCCCCGGCCGGATGGTGCAGCGGTGGGCGCAGAGATTACAGACCACCGATCCGTCCGGCCGATGGTCGTAGAGAAGCGCCTCGCTCGTGGTCGGTTCGTTCTGGACAGGGCTCATCGCTGGCCTCCGTCTTGCTTCTGATGCTTGTACAGATCACAGAGCAACACGGGTGCCATATGCCTGCGCAAGCCAAGCGCCTGATTTGCTTCAGTTGCCGTCCGGCAAGCCCCCGGCTGGCCTGGGGCTTTCATTCCCCAGCGGGGCGCCGAAGCGCCTCTGGGAGCCGGTGATGGCTGCGGTCGTGGACGTGCGGCCCTCTCCGATCGCCGGGCGCTGGTACCCGCGCGAGCCCGGGCGACTGGCGCGAAGCGTCGATGCGTACCTCGACTCGGCGTGCCTCCCTGATCTCGGCGGGACCGTCGTCGCCGTGATGGCGCCGCATGCCGGTCACGCCTACGCGGGACCGGTGGCAGGTCACGCCTTCGCGGCCGTGCGCGGTTCAGCACCAGAGCTGGTCGCTGTCGTCGGCCCGATGCACGACTACCATACCGAGATGCTGCTGGGCTCCGGCCACCAGGCTTATGGCACGCCGCTGGGCATCGTGCCGGTGGATCAGGCCGCCCTGCGCCACCTCGACGCACGGCTCGAAGCCGAGATCGGCCGGCCGCTGACCCTCGTCCGGGACGACACCGAGCACTCCGTCGAGATCGAGCTGCCGTTTCTCCAGCGGGCGCTCCGCGGCGAGTTCCACCTGCTGCCGGTGATGGTGAGAGGGTCGCGGCCGGAGGTGGTGCGAGGCCTCGGACGGGCACTCGCCGCGGTGCTCCGCGATCGAGTCGGGCTCCTCGTTGCCAGCACCGACCTGTCCCACTACTGCGCCCGAGACGTCGCCGACCGCCTGGATGCCGAGGTGCTGAGGCGGGTGGAGGCGTTGGACCCCGACGGCGTACTGCGCGCGGAGGACGAGGGGACGGGCTTCGCCTGCGGAGCGGGTGCCCTGGCCGCCGTCCTGTGGGCGGCACGCGATCTCGGTGCCGATGGCGTCCGCATACTGCGTCACGCCACGTCCGGGGACGTCACGGGCGAGCACCAGGAGGTCGTGGGCTATGGCGCGGCGGTTGTGATTCGCCGGGCGAGAGCTGCCGGCGGGAAGCAGGGAGAGACGGAATGAGCACCCCACAACGTCTGCACGGATACGAACGCGCATCATGATCCTGCTTCTTCTCCTCGTGATCGTCGCGGTGACCGCCATCTGACGGCAGGGCCGAGGCTGTTGGGGCGCTCACGCCCCAGGGGGGCGCGGGGGTTCCCACTTGGGGCCGGCCCGTGCAGGCCAATGCCTCGTTTTCATTGCCCTCCCCTCGTGGCATCCCCGTCGCTTCAGCTCCCTACGGAGATCCTTCGAAGGGAGGAGACCTCATGCCGCACAAGGAGATCCTGTACCGGTCCGAAGCGCGCGAGAAGATCTTGAAGGGCGTGTCGGTCCTGGCCGACGCCGTCCGTGTCACCCTCGGTCCCAAATCGAAGTGTGTCCTGATCGAGAAGAAATGGGGCGTGCCCGTCGTCTGCAACGACGGTGTCACCATCGCCAAGGAAGTGGCGATCGAGGATCCGGCGGAGAACCTCGGGGCGCAGATGATCCGCCAGGCGGCGGAGCGCACGGGCACGGCCGTCGGGGACGGCACGAGCACGGCCATCCTCCTCGCCCACGCCATCGTCGCCGAGGGCGTGCGCAACGTCGTCGCGGGCGCCAGCGCCGTGGATCTCAAGCGGGGGCTCGAGCGCGGCACGCGCGCCGTCACCGAGAGCCTCAGGGCCCTGTCCCGACCTGTCCAGAGCCGCAAGGAGAAGGCGCAGATCGCTACGATCTCGGCCCATAACGACGCCGTCCTGGGCGAGCTGGTCGCCGACGCGATGGAGAAAGTCGGCGGGGAGGGCGTGATCTCCCTCGAGGAGTCGAAGACCACGGAGACCCAGGTCGAGGTGGTCGAGGGCCTGCAGTTCGACCGCGGCTACCTGTCGCCGTACTTCATCACGAATCCCGAGAAGATGGACGCGGTGCTCGAGGACGCGGTGATCCTGATCAGCGACCGCAAGATCGGCATCATGAAAGATCTGCTGCCGCTGCTCGAGCAGGTCGCCCGGACGGGCGAGCCGATCCTGATC
>JACORX010000396.1 GCA_016179165.1 Candidatus Rokuibacteriota bacterium
CCGCTGAAGAAGCTACCGCCTTTCCCTGGCCGTGACAAGGCAGCGAATTGACCCACCGCCGCCGATCAGGCACGCTGGTGACCATGCGGATGCTGCCAAGGTCGCTAGTCTCCTGGGTCACGCTCGGTGTGATCACCGTTGCCGTCTCGGCCTGCGCGAGCATCGGCAACCCGCTGACGGGCCCCACGGAGTTCGACAGCCTCGCACCCGCATGGCAATCCAAGTGCTCGGTTGACTGGAAAGTGGCGCCTTCGCAGGACGGCACCAGCCGTTTGTACGGGCGGATCACCAGCCACTGGGGACAGTACGCCTCGCCCTTTCGTGTCCTCGCAATGGCGGTTGACTCGTCGGGGAAGGTGGTCGCCCAACGCATCGAGTGGGTGCCGGGAGGCGTCCCTGGATTCGGCTCGGTGTATTTCGAGATCGGTCATCTGCCCGTCGACCCATCCTATCGGCTGACGGTGGGGGACTATACGCTCCTCGAACCGCCGCACGCAATCCACTAACGCACGATGGATGACACGCATCTCCGTGCGCTGATCGGAGAACGCCATCCGGTTTCATCTTCGACCACACTCCGGCAGGCTGAAGCCTACCTCACCGAACGGTTCAAGGGTCTTGGCTTGGAAGTCTCGCCCCATCCGTTCAAGGCATTGGGCGACACGTATCGCAATGTCATCGGCACGCGTCCCGCCTCGCATCCTTCGCCGGAAAGCGCCGCGCCGCTTATCGTCGCGGCGCATTACGACACGGTGCGAGGCTCCCCGGGCGCCGACGACAATGCCAGTGCGCTGGCGGTGTTGCTGGAAGCAGCCCGGCGCCTGCGGGGCGTTCCGTTGAGCCGAGAGGTCCGCTTCATCGCGTTTTCTCTCGAGGAGGAAGACCTGCTAGGAAGCCTCGCCTATGTTTCGTCCTTGCGGACGGACGGCCACGAGATTGACGGGGCCATCGTGCTGGAATGCGTGGGCTACGCATGCCCGACGGAAGGTTCCCAACAGAAGCCGCCCGGCGTGCCGATCGTCGTGCCGACGGTGGGCGATTTTCTGGCGATCGTTGGCAATACTGCGTCAGCGGCTCTCGTGGCTGCTGTCGAAGGCGCAGCCAAGGAGCATGTTCCGGATCTCAGGACGGTCACCTTGATGGTGCCCGGGAACGGCGAGCTCTTCCCCGACACCAGGCGGAGCGACCACGCGGCCTTCTGGCACTACGGCTATCCGGCGGTCATGCTGACCGACACCGCAAACTTCCGCAACCCGAATTACCACGCCTCTACAGATACTGTCGAGACGTTGGACTTAGGATTCATGGAGAAGGTTGCACAGACCATTACTGCCACGGTGATCCACTTATGTGCAAAACCTTCCCATGCTTGAGACGCTGACCGGTCAGTCGACGGGGACGATCACCCTCGTGGCAGCCGCTGCGGCGCTGGCGGCTGCGATCAAGGGCACCCTCGGCTTCGGATTCCCGCCGGTCGCCACCCCTCTCATCGCCGGTATCATCGGCGCGAAGACGGCCGTGGTCGCCCTGGCCATCCCGGGGCTCCTGCAGAACATCGCCCAGGCGTGGTCAGGGCGAGTGCACCTGAAGCGGTGCCGCCCGCTGCTGCCGCTCCTGGCCGCCCTCGTCGTGGGCTCTCTCGGCGGCGCCTACCTGCTGACAGTTCTGCCCGCCCATCTGGCCACGATGCTCGTCGGTGTGGCCGTGGTGGTCTACGCGCTGCTGGCCATGTTCCGCCTCGAGCCCACGCTCCCGCCGACGTGGGCCGGGCCGGTCGGCGTGGGCGTAGGGCTCGTGGCCGGACTGCTCGGGGGAGCCACGGGGATCTTCGCCCCGCTCCTCGTCCTGTACCTGACTGCGGTGCGGCTGGACAAGGAGCAGTTCACCGCGGTCATCTCCATTGCGTTCTTCGTGGGGCAGGTTCCTCAGATCGCGGGCTATGCGGGCCTCGGGCTCTTCACCGCCGATCGGCTCCTGCTCTCCGCCGTGATGATCCCGCCCGCGGCCGTGGGGTTCGCTCTCGGCACAGCCGTTCGCTCGTGGATGAGCCAGCGGGTCTTCGTCGTGGCAGTCCAGGTCGCGCTCTTCGGGATCGGGATTCGCCTTGTGCTCGAGGCCATGAAATAGCGTAAGTGATCGCGCCTAACGCTGGACGATTCCCGTGCCCGGCGTGAGATCCCACTCCGGGTGCCGCAGACCCCGGATGAAGTCGATTTGCCCGTGGTGGTTGTTCTTGTGCGTGATCATATGGCGCAGTTGCGTGGCCACGGTGCGGTCGGGCTGGGCTGGATCTGGCACCCGGTCGAGGTCGTCGGGCGAGAGACCGCGCAGCTTCTCCAGCGTGTCCGCGTGCAGCGCGACGAGGTAGGCCCTGACGTCGTCGAGGCTGGGCGGCACCGCGTCCTCCTTCTTCAGGAACTGGTAAGGCTCCCGGTGCCGGATATCCTTCGTCGTGCCCAGCCGCTCGCTCCACCCTTGGCTCTCCCACAGCTCCGGCCCGAGCCCCGTGGCGCGCCGCCCGAGGCGATCGTCGACGCGCGCGACATGCCATGCGATCTCGAGGATGGTGTTGGCGTGCGGCGCCGGCCGCCACGCGGCATCGGCGTCGGTGAGCCCGCCGAGCGTCGCCATGAGCCGCTCGTGCGCCTGCGTGAGCGCCTGCCGGATGAACGTGATCGCGTCCATTACTTCGGAAGCATGTCCAGGAGCGGATCGAGATTCTTGGGGTCGGGCTTGAGAGTGCCGGGCGGCACGCGCGTGATGAGCTCCACGACCTTGTCGTTGAAGGGTGTCGGGACGCCGACGTGACGTCCCTGTTCGGAGACGTAACCGTTGAGGTAGTGCACCTCGGTGCGGCGACCACGCATCACGTCCTGAAGGAGCGAGGGGCGCCCGCCTGCCAGTTCCTTGGCCCGTTCGGCCATGTCCCGCTCGACGTCTGCGAGCCCGCGCCCCTGGACGGCGTCGACGAAGCGCTGGGCCTCGATGCCCCAGATCGGCTCGACCTCGTGGCCGC
>JACORX010000397.1 GCA_016179165.1 Candidatus Rokuibacteriota bacterium
GGTGGTGAAGACGCTCGAGAGCCTGAGCGAGCGTGACGGCCTCCGGCTGCCCCATGTGCCATCGGAAGCGGTCGGCCGCGTGGTGGCGCTCGCCGCCGACGCGGCGCGCCATCACGAGCAGCGCGGGCTGGCCAAGGGCTGTTTCGTCGATCCCTGAGGGTCGTATTCCTGTTGACACGGTGGGTTCAAGAGTTTCATAGTTTCGGACATCCGAAACGGATGCGAATGGCCACTGCGCAGTCCCGGATGATCCCGTGCCGGCAGGCCCCGATCGCGGCGCCGTCGCGTTCGCGCCTCACGTCCGTCCGTCTCCGTCGATCCCTGAGGCTTCCCTGCGGTGCGGCCGGTATTGCAGCCTGCCTCTGGTCGGGAGGGGTTGCCGCCCAGGCGCCGCCTGTGACCGTCGACGAGCGGTTCGTGCTGGCCCGGGAAGACGCCTTCAATCGGACCGTGGCCTTCCTGAGCCGCATCCTGCGTGGTCAGTGAGACAGGTTCTGCTTAAGGAACTCGAGGGTGCGCTTCCAGGAGAGACGGGCGGCTTCCTCACGGTAGGTGCCCGGACCTTCCGCGGCGATCTCGAAGTTGAAGAGGTGATCGGCCTCCGGGTAGAGATGGAGCGTGGCCTGCTTGCCCGCGGCCGTGAGAGCGCGGTGCAGCAGCACCCCCTGGCTGGCTGGAATGCTGCGGTCGGCCAGCCCGTGGTGGATGAGCACCGGGGCGCGGACCCGCGGGGCGAAGTCGGCGGCCGGACGGGTCTGGAGCGCCCGTCCGGCTACCGGGCGCTCCCTGGCGAGCTCCTGGTAGGAGGCGACGGCGTAATGGACCACGACGGCCTTGAGGTCGGAATGTCCGGCCGCGGCGATAAGGGCCAGGCGGCCGCCGAAGGAGAAGCCCACCACGCCGATACGCGACGGGTCCACCGCGGGATGCCGCCGGAGGAATGCGAGGGCCCCGTCGAGGTCCCCGAGGACGAGCGGATGATCGGCGCGCCCCTCCGGGCCGAACTCGTGGAGGCTGAAGAGGTCCGGCGTCATGGTGACGAAGCCCTGGGCGGCCAGACGGCGGGCGAAGGCCTCGACGTTGGGGCCCGGGCCCGCGAACGTATGGAGGATGAGGACGCCGGGGCGGCGGCTGTCGCCTTCCTGTCTATAGATGTGGGCAGGCATGTCGCCCTCGCTGCCGGGGTAGTCCACGGACTGCTCGATGACACGAGTGGGCGCGGCGGTGGCGGCGCCAACGAGCGACGCCAGCAGCACGGCGGGCAGAAGGGATACCGGTCTGAAGCTCATGCAGTGGGCCATATCTTACAGGAGGCGAGCATGGACAGACTCATGGACCACAGCGGTGTCACGCGGCGCGCGCTGCTGCGGGCGCTGGGACTCCTCGGCCTCGCGGGGCTCGGCGGGCCCTGGCCGGGTACGACCGGGACGGCGCATGCTCAGGCCCAAGGTCCGGGCAGTCTTGCCAATCTTGGGCCCGAGGAGCCGGTGGACGCCACGATGAAGCGCCTCTTCGGCAGCCGGCTCCTCAAGGACGGATCCGCGGCCATCAAGCTCGATCTGCCGCTCATAGCGGAGAACGGCGCCGTGGTGCCGGTGTCGGTCGAGGTCAATGCCCCGACGCCGCCCCCGGGCTACGTCAAGAGCATCTACATCATCTCCGACAAGAATCGGCGCCCCCTCAACGTGAAGTTCACGCTGAGCCCTACCATGGGTCAGGCGTTCGTCGGCACCAACCTGCGCCTGGGGGAGACCACGGACGTGCGCGCGATAGCCGAGCTGAGCGACGGGACCCTGCTCATGACCAAGCGAGAGGTCAAGGTCACCGTCGGCGGCTGCGGAGGCTAGAGCCATGGCGGAGATCGGGCGTGTCAGGATCAGGATTCCGTCGAGCATCAAACAGGGGGACGTGGTCAAGGTTCGGGTGCTGGTCATCCATCCGATGGAGATCGTCCAGCGCCGGGACGGCAAGCCGGTGGACAAGAACTACCATTTCATCAACCGCGTGGTGGTGACCTACGTGGGCAAGGAGATCGCCCAGTTCGAGACCACGCAGTCCATCAGCGAGAACCCGTTCTTCTCGTTCGCCTTCAAGGCTACGGAGGCGGGACCGCTCAAGGTGACGTTCCTCGACACGCAGGGCGGCAGGTACGAGGGCACGACCGACATCAAGTTCTCCTGACAAGGAGCCCCCCACATGCGTCGATCACGTCATCGCGCTGCCCCCGCCGTACTCGTGGCGCTGCTCTTCGCTGCCGGATGCGCTCAGAGCGAGACCAAGGGCATCTCCGGGCTGCCGCCAACTCCCTGGGTGTCACGGGCCATTCCCGAGGCCACGGGCGACGTCAAGACACTCCCCGACGGCAAGCGTCAGGCCGTCCGCTACCGGGGGTGGACCATGGAGGACTTCGGGAAGTACCGTACCTATGCCTACGGCGACAGCCGGCCCGAAGTTGCGCCCGCGAGAGTGGCGATGCCGGCCGTGGCGGGAGATCCGAAGAAGGGGCGCAGCCTCTTTCTCGCCCGGAGCCTCGGGCCCTGCACCGGCTGCCACCTTGTCCAGGGTGACGACGTCTGGCCCGCGGGCAATGTCGGGCCCGACCTCTCGACGTTCGGGGACCGCCGGCTTCCGGACGAGTACGTCTTCAACATGATCTACGATCCGCGCCACGTCTTTCCCAACACCACCATGCCGCCATGGGGGACGGTGGGTGTGCTCAAGCCCGAGGACATCGTCCACATGGTGGCGTTCCTCAAGACTCAGAAGGGCCCGCTCTGGCCGGAGAAAAACTCGGAGCGCAACCCGGAGACGCGGCCCAAGCCCGTGGGCTTCGGCGACAATCTGGATCCCACCAACAACCCGGCCGTGATTCGGGCCGAGTCGGCCGAGGCGCTTTGGGCGAGGAAGGGGCCGGCCGGCAAGTCCTGCGCGGAATGCCACCCCGGCGGCCCGCTCCAGGCGATGAAGGGAGTGGCGACGCGCTACCCGAAGTATGTGGCTCCCTACAGGCGGGTGATGAGCATCGGGGACTTTCTCGCCGTCCACTCGCCCGAGACCACGGGAGCCCCCATGCTGGCCCAGAGCGCCGACAACCTCGACATGGCCATGCTCGTCAAGATGGCCTCCAACGGCATGCCGGTGAGCGTGGACCTCGCGAGCCCAGAGAACCGGGCGGCCTTCGAGCGGGGGATGGCCAACTTCAACAAGCGAGTGGGGCAGCGGAACCATGCCTGCGCCGACTGCCATGCCTCCGGAAAGGGGGCCGACAGGTTCCTGGGCGGCCGGTTCCTCGGCAACGCTCAGGCCGGGCTCACCCGACACTTCCCCACCTGGCGCACCAGCCAGGCGGATGTATGGGACATGCGCAAGCGCATGCAGTGGTGCATGACGCCACTGGGGATGAACATGCTCCCGGCGGATGCCGTGGAGTACGCCGAGCTCGAGCTCTACCTGACGTCGTTCGACAAGGGCAAGCCCATGAGCGTCCCGGGGATCAGGCACTAGGCGTGGATGTCACGCGCCGCGATCTCCTCACGCTGATCGCCGTGGCCGGGAGCCTGGGGGCATCGAGCCCCCAGGCCCTTGCGGCCGCCTTCGAGCCCGAGCGCCTCCTCGGATTCGAGTCGCTCGGCAACGTCACCCTGCTCCACATGACCGACCCCCACGCGACCCTGCTGCCCGTCTACTACCGCGAGCCCGACACGCTCATCGGAGTCGGGGACGAGGCAGGCCGGGCGCCGTACCTCACCGGCGAGGCGTTCCTTAAGGCCTACGCGCTCACCCGGGGCTCGGCCGAGGCCTACGCCATGAGCCACGTCGACTTCGTGGCGTTGGCGGCGCGCTACGGCCGGATGGGCGGCTACGCGCACCTGGCGACGCTGGTCAAGCGCATCCGGGCGGAGCGGCCCGGCCGGACGCTGCTTCTCGACGGCGGCGACACCCTTCAGGGGTCGGCGGCGGCCCTCTGGACGCGCGGGGCGGACATGGTGCAGGTCATGAACCAGCTCGGGGTGGAGGTCTTCACCCCGCACTGGGAGTTCACCCACGGCATCGACCGGGTCAAGGAACTCTTCGGGGACCGTGAGGGCCGCGGCCTTTTCAAGGGCGACTTCGTCTGCCACAACTGCAAGGAGCTCAACTGGGACGAGCCGGTCTTCCACCCCTATACGATCCGCGAGGTCGGCGGGGTGAAGGTCGGCGTGATCGGCCAGGCCTTCCCCTACGTGCCGATCTCCCACCCGCAGCGCTTCGTGCCGAACCTCACCTTCGGGATCCAGGAGGAGCAGTGCCAGAGGCTGGTGAACGAGCTGCGACAGGACAAGAAGGTGGACTGCGTCGTGGTGCTGAGCCACAACGGCGTGTCCACCGATCTCAAGATGGCCGGCCGTGTCCGCGGCATCGACGTGATCCTGGGCGGCCACACCCACGACGGGCTGCCCAGGCCCATCCCGGTCGGCAAGACGCTGGTCATCAACTCGGGCGCACACGGCAAGTTCCTGAGCCGGCTCGATCTCGACGTGAGGGCGGGCGCGGTGAGCGGGTACCGCTACAAGCTGATCCCGGTGCTCTCGAAGCACGTGCCCGAGGACCCGGACATGGCACGGCTGATCCGCGAGATCCGCGCGCCCTGGGAGGCCCAGCTCGCCGAGAGGCTGGCCGTCTCGGAAACCCTGCTGTACCGGCGCGGGAACTTCAACGGGAGCTTCGACGAGATCCTGCTCGACGCCCTGCTCAAGCGCTTCGACGCGCAGGTGGCACTCTCGCCCGGCTTCCGCTGGGGCGTGACCATCGTCCCGGGTCAGGCGATCACGCTCGAGGATGTCTACTCCCACGCCGGACTCACCTATCCGAACACCCTCGTGCGGGACTTGACCGGCGCCGAGATCCAGCAGTTGATGGAGGACGTGGCCGACAACCTCTTTCACCCGGATCCCTACTTCCGCCAGGGCGGCGACATGGTGCGGGCGGGGGGTCTCACCTACACCATCGAGCCGAGCAAGCCGATGGGCCGGCGGATCAGCGAAATTCGCGTGGGGGGGAAGCCCATCTCGCCAGATCGGCGATACCGCACCGCCGGGTGGGCTAGCCCGGGCCCCGAGGCCCCGGGGCCGCCCGCCTACGACGTCGTCGCCGACCACCTGCGCAGCCTCAAGCGCGTCCGGCTCGACCCGCGGCCGCGCGTCCGGGTGGCGTAGCGCGATGCCACGGGCGAGCGGTCATGCCTTGATGGCGGCGGCGGGGCCTGTTCGATGAGGCAGGGTGTGCCCCATGGAGGCGGATTGCCGTGAGACCCGTCGCTGATGCGGCAGTTGCGGCTTTGCTGGCGCTGGCGGTCCTCGTGTCCGGAGGACCCGCCGCGGAAGAGCTGGAGGACCTGCTCTTTGACTTTCAGCTGGTTCCACTGGATGGGCAGATGCCTCCGCCATTGGCCCTCGAAGGGCTCGACGGCAAGCCCGTGAACCTGGCCGACCTCCGGGGCCAGGTGGCGCTCCTCTACTTCTGGGCCACCTCGTGACCGTTCTGCACGAGGGAGTTACCCTCGACGATCGAACAGCTCCACCGGGAGTGGAGTGCCCGGGGCCTCGCCGTGGTCGCCATCAACATCCGGGAGGGCCGTGAGAAGGTTGCCGCCTGGGTCCGGGACAACGGCGTCACCGTCCGGGTGCTGCTGGACCGGGACGGGGCTGTTACTGCCGCATACAGGGTGACCGGCACTCCGACGGTGGTGCTTGTCGGCCGGGATGGCAGGATGGTCGCCCGGGCGGTGGGCTCGCGGGACTGGAGAGGCGACAAGGGGCGCGCGCTGCTCAAGGCGCTGCTGGCGGCTGCGGCCGGCTGACTCGAGCCGTGAGCCTTTGACTTGGTCGTGAAGCGCAGCACCATTGGGCCATGGCTCAGAACGCCATGACCAGGAGGGAAGTGTTCACGGGAGCCGCGGCGGCGGCGCTTGCCGCAGCGTGGCCTCACGCCGAGGCGCGCGACCAGGTCATCACCCTACCCACGGTGGACGCTTCGAGGGCGCGGCAGAGGTGAAGCTCGCGTGAGCCTCGGCGGATTGCGCCCAGGCCCGGCCCAGGGCTATAGTCACCGCGGAGCGCGACATCGACATCCTCGAGACCGATCTGTTGATCCTGGGCGCCGGTGGCGCCGGGCTCTGCGCGGCGCTGCACGCCGCGGACCGCTCGCCGCATCTGTCGGTAACCGTCGTCGTCAAGGGGTTGCTCGGCCGCGCGGGTTGCACGCGGATGGTCCAAGGCGGCTACAACGCCGTGCTCGCCTCGCCCGACTCTCTCGACGCGCACCTCCTCGATACCGTCGCGGGCGGCGGCTGGATCAACGACCAGGAGCTCGTCTGGAGTCTCGTCACGCACGCCCCCGGTCGCCTGCTCGAACTCGAAGCGCGCTACGGCTGCTTCTTCGACCGCCACCCCGACGGCCGTATCCACCAGAAGCCCTTCGCCGGCCAGACGCACGACCGGACCGTTCACAAGGGAGATCTGACCGGCATCGAGATCATGAACCGGCTGACCGAGCAGGTGTGGATTCGCCCCTCCCTTCGCGCGCTGGAGGAACACCGGGCGGTCGAGCTGCTCAGCGACGGCGCCGGCCGCGTCGGCGGGGCGCTCGTGCTCGACATCCGCCGCGGGACCTTCACCGCGGTGCGCAGCCGCGCCACGCTGCTCGCGATGGGCGGCGGGCCGACGATGTACCGCGTCATCGCCTGCTCGGCGGACAAGGCCGCGGACGGTATCGCGCTCGCGTTGCGTGCCGGCGCCCCCGTCAAGGACATGGAGATGGTGCAGTTCCATCCCACGGGCCTCGTCGTGCCGAACTCGCTCATGACCGGCGCGCTGCTCGAAGAGGGACTCCGGGGGGCGGGGGGCAGGCTCCTCAACGGCAAGGGTGAGCGCTTCATGTCGCGCTACGATCCGGAGCGCATGGAGCGCTCGACGCGCGACCTCGTCGCGCGCGCCTGCTTCACCGAGGTGCAGGAGGGCCTTGGCAGCCCGCATGGAGGTGTCTGGATCGATGTGTCTCACCTTGGCGCGAAGCTCGTCGAGACCAACTTTCGGGGGATGGTCAAGCGCTGCCGCGACTTCGGTCGGGATCTGGCTCGTGAGCCGGTCGAAGTGGGACCGACGGCGCACTTCATGATGGGCGGGGTGGTTATCGATCCATCGTGCCGGACCGCCGTCGAGGGACTCTTCGCCGCCGGCGAGGATGCGGGTGGCGTCCACGGCGCGAACCGGCTGGGGGGCAACGGCGTGGCCGATTCGACCGTCTTCGGCGGGATCGCCGGCGACGTGATGGCGGAGTGGGTCATGGGCCGGGCGCTGCCGCGGTTGTCCACCCACGCCGTCGAGGCGGCGGAGGCCCGCATACTCGAGCCCCTCGGGCGCGCTGAGGGCGGCGAGGGGCTCTACGCGCTCCAGCAGCGGCTGCGCGACGTCATGTGGGAGCAGGTGGGCCTCGTGCGTCAGGCCTCGGGCCTCATGGCGGCGCTCCGCGAGATCGAGGACATCGGCCAGCGTGCGCCAAGGGCGGCCGTGCCGGGCGGGACGGCGTACAACCTCGCGTGGCAGGACTGGCTCAACCTCCAGAATCAGGTCGCCGCCGCCTGGCTCATCGCGCGCAGCGCGCTCGAGCGCCAGGAGAGTCGCGGCTCGCACTTCCGCCGCGACCACGCGAACACCGGCGCCGAGCTGTACAGCATCCACGTCGTCGGCGGCGACTCGGCGGGCTTGCGCATCTGGAAAGAGCCCACGCGGCTCACGCGCTTAGCACCCGAGGCCGCGCGCCAGCCGACCTGCGTCGAGGTCGGGGATTGAGCGCGCGGGGCGCCGAGCCGGTCCGTGACCGGAAGATGCTCACGCGCCGCATGGGCTCCGCCGAGGCGTGGCGGGACACCAAGGTGGGCATGTGGGCGTGGCTGCTCCAGCGCGTCGCGGCGGTCGGCCTCGTGGCGGTGATCGCGGCGCACCTGAAGAACCCCTTCGCGCGTCCCGTCCAGGCGGCGCTCCTCGCCCTCGTGCTTTTCCACGGCCTGCTCGGTGTGCGCGCCATCCTCCTCGACTTCGGCCTGCCGGTGCGCTGGCACCGGCTGCTCTTCCTGCTGGCGCTCCTGGTCGGCGTGGTGGCCTTCGCGGCCTTCTGGAGGTGGCGATGGTATTAAGGGTTTTCCGATGGAGCCCGGGCTCGCGCGAGCGCCTGCAGAAGTACTGGGTCAAGGCCCGCCACGGCATGACGGTCCTCGACGCGCTGGTCGAGCTCCAGCGAAACTCCGATGCGACGCTCGCCTTTCGCTACGCCTGCCGCGTGGGCATGTGCGGCTCATGCGCCATGGTCGTCAACGGCCGCGAGCGCTGGGCCTGCCGGACCTTGCTCTCGAATCTCGCGCGCGGGCCGGTGACCGTCCGGCCGCTGTACCAGTTCCCCTTGATCCGCGACCTCGTCGTCGACATGGCGCCGATGAAGAACAAGATGCTGGAGATGAAGGCGGTCTTCGTCCCCGGCCGCCGGGCGATGGCCGGCGACGAGTTCGCCCAGATCGGCTCGCGCTCGCGCGAGCGGCGCGCCATCGACGCCGCGATCGAGTGCATCGGCTGCGGCATGTGCGTCTCGGCGTGCACCATGGTCGGTCACGACCCGCGCTTCCCCGGACCCGCGGCGCTGACCCGCGTCTTCACGCTCCAGCGCGACAGCCGCGACGGGGCGCATGCCGGCCGCAGCCTGGCGGTGCTCGCCGAGGACGTGTTGACGCGCTGTCACGGCCAGGCCAATTGCACCGCGGTCTGTCCCATGGAGATCTCGCCGACGGACTCGATCCTGGCGCTCAGGCGCCGCGCCGTGCTCCGACTCCTCGGTATCGGCCCCCGCTGACCATCCACGCGCCGCCGCCAAGTACCCGCCGTCCCTTGACCTGTCAGGAACGCCATGTTACGTTTCGTCTGGACTGGACCCGTCGCCTCCCGCCTCAAATAGGTGGGAGGCGATACGTCTGTATACGGTCGTCATTTCGGATACTTGGCCGTCGAGGAGGCCCGCCATGCCGGTTGACCAGATCAAGCGGCTCTACGAATCCATGCCGGCCACGCTGGCCCGCGCCCGCAACCGCTTCGGCAGGGCGCTCACGCTCGCCGAGAAGATCCTGGTCGCCCACGCCGACAACTTCGACACGCAGGAGTGGAGCCGCGGCAAGGCCCAGCTTCGCCTCCGCGTCGATCGCGTCTCGCTGCAGGACGCCACCGGACAGATGGCGCTCTTGCAGTTCATGCAGGCGGGCAAGAAGCAGGTGGCGGTGCCGAGCACGGTGCACTGCGACCACCTGATCCGCGCTCAGAGCGGATCGTCGGACGACCTCAATCGCGCGGTGACCGAGAACAACGAGGTCTACGAGTTCCTCCATTCCGCCTCGCGCAAGTACGGCATCGGCTTCTGGAAGCCCGGCGCCGGCATCATCCACCAGGTGGTCCTCGAGACCTACGCCTTCCCGGGCGGCCTCATGATCGGCGCGGACTCCCACACGCCCAATGGCGGCGGCCTCGGCATGGTCGCCATCGGGGTCGGGGGCGCCGACTGCGGCGAGGCGATGGCGGGACTCGCGTGGGAAGTGCTCGACCCGAAGCTGATCGGCGTGCGCCTGACCGGGAAGCTCTCGGGCTGGACGTCGGCCAAGGACGTGATCACGCACCTCCTGGGCGTCCTCACCGTCAAGGGCGGCACCAACAAGATCGTCGAATACTTCGGCCCCGGGGCCGAATCCATCAGCGCGA
>JACORX010000016.1 GCA_016179165.1 Candidatus Rokuibacteriota bacterium
CGTGACGGCCATGCCCTGCTGCTTGTCCTCGTCGATGCAGCCGTCGATCTCGGCCCCGCCATACGTCGTGAGCAGCGGCACGACCCGGTCGAAGCGCTCGTGACCATCCTCGAGGTTGATCGAGTTGACGATGGCCTTGCCCTGGCACGCCTTGAGCGCGCTTTCGATGACGGCCGCGTCGGTCGAGTCGATCATGAGCGGGACCTTGACCATGCGGGTCACGCGGGCCATGAAGCGATCCATGTCGCGGAGCTCGTCGCGGTCCGGGTTGGCGAGGCAGACGTCGACCACCTGCGCCCCGCCCTTGACCTGGGCGCGGCCGACCTCGGCCGCCTCCTCGAACTTGTCCGCGACGATCAGCTCCTTGAACTTCCGCGAGCCGATGACGTTGGTCCGCTCGCCCACCAAGAGAGGACGGTTGTCGTCGGCTGGGTAGACCACCTCGATGCCGCTGACCGCCGCGGCGCGCGAGGCGGCGGGGCGGCGGGGCGCCCGGCCTTCGACGATGCGGGCCAGCGCCGCGATGTGCGCCGGGGTCGTCCCGCAGCAGCCGCCGATCGCGTTGACCCATCCCTCCTCGACGAAGCGCCGCATCTTGAGCGCCAGGCTCTCGGGCGTCTCCTCGTAGCGGCCGCGCTCGTCCGGCAGCCCCGCGTTGGGATACGCGGTGACGAAGCACGTCGCCATCTCGCTCAGCGAACGAAGGTGGTCCGTCATGAACTCGGGCCCGGTGGCGCAGTTGAGCCCGATCGAGAAGAGGCCGAGGTGCTCGAGGGAAGCGTAGAGGGCGTCCACTCCCTGCCCCGCCAGCATCGAGCCCATGGGCTCGATGGTGCCGCTGACCATGAGCGGTAGGGGGCGCCCGGCCTCCGCCATGGCGCGCTTGACCCCGATGGCGGCGGCCTTGACGTTCAGCGTGTCCTGGCACGTCTCGAGGAGGAGCGCGTCCACGCCGCCTTCGATCAGCGCCCGCGCCTGGCGGTAGTAGGCGTCGAGCACCTCGTCGAAGGTCACGCCGCCCGTCACGGTAATCGTTCGCGTCCCCGGACCCATGGCGCCGAGGACAAAGCGCGGGCGTTGGTCGGTGGTCCAGCTGTCGGCGGCCTCGCGAGCCAGCCGGGCCCCAGCCAGGGTGATCTCGTGGCAGCGCTCGGCCAGGCCATATTCGGCAAGCACATAGGGGGCGCATCCGAAGGAATTGGGCGAGATAAGATCGGCACCGGCGTCGAGATAGGCCTCGTGGATGGCTCGGATGACGTCGGGGCGCGTGAGGTTGAGGTGCTCGTTGCATCCTTCGAGCGGCGGCCCGCCGTAATCGGCCGCGCTGAGGTCTCGCGCCTGGATCTGGGTGCCCATGGCGCCGTCCATGAGAAGGATGCGGCGCTCGAAGACCTCGGCGAGTTTCGATCCGGGGCCGCTCATACGCTCATTCTAGCGCATGGGCGCCGAAACCCGCAGGGAGGCGCTCAGCCGAGCACGACGCGAACGGAGTGGGTGGCGCCGTCATCGGTGAGCCGGAGCGGTCCACCGCCGGAGGCCGGAGAGGCGCCGTCCACCTCCACGATCGAGACGCCGCGCGAGACACATGATCTCGTAGCGCGCCGAGCGATACCGGAAGACAATCTCGAAGCGCGGCCAGCCACGCGGGATGCACGGGTCGAGGTGGAGGAACTCCCCCCGCACGCGGAATCCGAGCAGCCATTCCAGGCCGGCGCGATACATCCACCCCGCCGAGCCCGTATACCAGGTCCAGCCGCCGCGTCCGACGTGGGCGCGCTCCGCGTACACATCGGCGGCCACGACATACGGCTCGACCCTGTAGCGATCGACGTCCGCGCGGGTGCGGGCGTGGTTGATCGGGTTCAACAGCGAGAAGAGCCCGTACGCCTTGTCTCCCTCGCCCAGCGTGGCGAAGGCGATCACGGACCAGAGAGCGGCATGGGTGTACTGGCCGCCGTTCTCGCGGATGCCCGGAGGATAGCCCTTGATGTAGCCGGGGTCGAGAGCCGTGCGGTCGAATGGCGGGGCGAGGAGCACCACGAGTCTCTCGTCCCGCCGAATCAGATGCTCCTCGACCGCGGCCATTGCCCGCGCCGCGCGGGCCGGCTCCGCGGCGCCCGAGATCACACCCCAGGACTGCGCGATCGAATCGATCCGGCATTCTTCGCTTTTCGTGGATCCGAGCGGGGTGCCGTCGTCGAAATAGGCGCGGCGATACCAATCGCCGTCCCACGCCTGCGCTTCCAGGGACACCTTGAGCGCGGCCGCATGCTCTTGCCACGTGGCGGAACGCGCCTGCTCGCCACGGTCCTCGGCCACCCGCGAAAATTCGCGGAGCGTCGCATGGAGAAACCACCCGAGCCAGACGCTTTCCCCGCGCCCCTCCCGGCCGACCCGGTTCATGCCGTCGTTCCAGTCGCCCGTGTCCATCAAGGGAAGGCCGTGGGCGCCAACGGCGAGCGCCCGGTCGAGCGCGCGGGCGCAGTGCTCGAAAAGGGTCCCCTGCTCCGATAACATGTCCGGCTGAAAATACGATTCCTCCTGCCCCGTTGCGAGTGTCGGCCCATCGAGGAAGGAGACGACCTCGTCCAGCACCGCCGCGTCGCCCGTGGTGTCCCGATAGTGGAGAACGGCGTACGGCAGCCAGACCGCATCGTCGGAGATCCGTGTGCGAACGCCGCGGCCGGAGGGCGGGTGCCACCAGTGCTGCACGTCGCCCTCCACGAACTGGCGGGCCGCCGCTCGAAGGAGGTGCTCCCGCGCGATTCCCGGCGTCGCCACCGACAGGGCCGTCACATCCTGGAGCTGGTCGCGAAATCCATACGCCCCGCCGGCCTGATAGAACGCGGAGCGTGACCAGACCCGGCATGCGAGCGTCTGATAGAGCAGCCAGCGATTGAGCAGCAGGTCCATGGACCGGTCCGGAGTCCTCACCTGGACCGCGCCGAGCACACCGTCCCAGCGGTCCTCGACGGCCCGCAAGACCATGTCGAGGTCGGCCGTCCGGTAGCGCGCGATCAAGGCGCCCGCCTCCTCGCGAGTCGCGGCCTCGCCGAGGAAGAACACGATTTCGGTGCGCTCTCCAGCGGGAAGCTCGAGGTTGGTCTGGAGCGCTCCGCACGGGTCGAGGCCGGCGCCGACCCGTCCGGAGAGGCGACCCTCGCGGATGAGGGCCGCCGGGCGATCGAGGACGCCGTTCCGCCCGAGGAACTCCGTCCGATCGCCCGTCCACGCCGTCTGCGCCCCGCCGAGATCGGCAAACGCCACACGGCCGGCAAAGTCACTGGCCCAGGTGTTGCGCGCGATCATCGCCTTCGTATCCGGGTCGATCTCGGTCACGATGAACGGGGCGGAGGCGCTGCGCGACACCCCGAGCACCCACTCGACATAGGCGGTCACCGACAGCCGCCGCGTCCGGTCCGACAGGTTCCTCACCGTCAGGCGGGACACCTTGATCGGGTCCCCGAGCGGCACGAACTGCAGCAGCTCGAGCGAGATGCCGTGCGAGACGTAGTCGAAGCGGCTATAGCCCTGACCGTGTCTCGCCGTGTAGGGCTGGCCGGCCTCGCGGATCGGCAGCGCCGTCGGACTCCACAACTCGCCGCTCTCCTCGTCCCGGACGTAGATTGCCTCACCCGGCGCGTCGCTGACCGGATCGTTCGACCACGGGGTGAGCTGGTTCTCCCGGCTATTGATCGACCACGTGTACCCGGAGCCCGACTCGGAGACCTGAAAGCCGAAGACCGGATTCGAGATCACATTGATCCAGGGGGCCGGTGTGGATTGCCCCACCTCGAGAATCGTCACGTACTCCCGCCCCTCCGCCGCGAAACCGCCGAGGCCGTTGAAGATCTCGAGCTCCGGCTGTGGCAGCGGGGGGTCCGGCGGCGGCTTGGTCGCGAGCGGCCACCGCAGGGGAGCGACCGGCGGGGTTTCGTGTCGCTGCTCGCGCGTGATTTGCTCGGGCAATGTCCCGCGCCGATTCGACAGCACCGCGCGGGCCACGGTGAGCAAGGCATCGCGCTGTGAAGGGGTGATGCGGTCCGATCGGAGGATATACACGCTGCCGTGCGGCGCGTGTCCATCATGGGCCGCTGCCGATTGGCTCGTGCGGACCAGCGTCTCCAGCAAGGCCTGTAGATCTTGCACGTACGACGGGGCCCGCTCGTTCAGGATGACCAGGTCGACCGCGAGCTGCTTCATCCGCCAGTATTCGTGGGCGCGGAGCAGCTGCCGCACGATGCCCACATCATCGGGGTCGTCGATCTGCACCAGGACGATCGGGATATCCCCCGAGATCCCGTGCGGCCACAGTGTTGCGGGACCGCCCGTGTCCCGCGTGAGCACGTCGGCGGAGGGCCGGAGCGTCCGGTCCAGGAAGAGCACGCGGCGGGCGAGGCTCTGGAAGAGGTGGGCCTCGTCGGGCCCGATGCCGATATGGTGCAGCTGCACCTGGGCCTGGGTCCACGCCAGCGTGGCCGCACGGTCGAACGTCGCCGCATCGCGGTACTTCTCGGCGAGGCCAAGGGCCTCCGCGCGTGACGGCGCGACGATGGTCGAGAACGACACCCGAACGGTGACGCCCGGGGGAATACGCACACGCCGTCGCAGACTCACGATCGGATCCAGCACTGAGCCCACGGTGTTGGAGAGAGCCCGGCCCTCGACCAGCGAGAGGGGTATCCGGACCCCGCGGCCGCGGCCGAGAAACCGGGCGCGGTCGGTTTCCCACTGGAGGTCGCCGACTGTTTCGCCCTCGACGGCCACCACGTGCGCCAGCCAGAGCCGCGGCTCGTCAGGCGATCTCGGCCGGCGCGTCGCGAGCACCACGTCCAGCTCCGGGAGGCACTCGGTCTGGACGAAGAGGTTCGAGAATGCCGGGTGGGCCGCATCGGCTGCCGGCGGCACCAGCACGACCTCGGCGTACGATGTCAGCTCGATCTCCCGGGTTCGTGTGCCCAGATTCATGACCGAGACTCGGCGCACCTCGGCGTCGTCTTCCGGAGAGACGAGCACGTCGAGCGTGGTAGTGATCGAGCCATCCTGCCGGACGATCTTGGCGCGGTCCTCGGAGAACACCACCTCGTACCTGTCCGGCTCGCGCCCGCTGGGCTGGTAGCCGGCCGACCAGCTCTGTCCACCGTGCGCATCGCGGAGATAAACGTATGTGCCTCCCCCGTCGAGCGTGACGTCCTCTCTCCAGCGGGTCACGGCGATGCCGCGCCAGCGGCTGTAGCCTCCGCCCGCGGCCGTGACCATCACCGCGTAGCGCCCATTCGACAGGATATGCGTGCGCGGGAGCGCTCCGTGGGGCGTTGTGAAGCGCCGGACGACCGGAGGGACGAACTCCCGAGCGTCGCCAACCGTCATCACGTCTTCCGCAGGCGGTCGGGCGACCGCGACGTCTCGCGGTGTTCGCTCCTGCAGCAAGAGGTCGGTCGCCTGCACAAGGGGCTCGGTGTGAAAGCGCGCGCGCATGATCCCGCCGTGAAGGACATTGTCGAGGGCGACGATCGACATGCCTTGGTGGTGCGCCATGTAGGCGCGGACAATGGCCACTAGGGCGTTCTCGGGAAGCCTGGACGGCGTGTAGTCGAGAGCTTCGTAGAAACCGTAGGCGCCGCTGCCGCCCGCGTCCGCAAGACGCCGGAAGTTCCGGACCGCGGCCGCCGGATCGATCATGGCCGCCAGCGCGGTCGCGTACGGGGCGACGACGACATCGTCGCTCAGCCCTCGCCGGAGCCCGAGGCCGGGCACGCCGAAGTTCGAATACTGGTAGGTCATCTCGAGGTCGCGGGCGTTGTAACCGGACTCCGAGACTCCCCAGGGCACGCCGCGCTCCGCGCCATACGAGATCTGGCGGCGGACCACGAGCCGGCAGGTCTGATCCAGCAGGCTCCCCGCCGGCGCGCGCATGACGAGGGCGGGCATCAGGTACTCGAACATCGAGCCCGACCAGGACACGAGCACGGAATCCTGTTCCACCGGCGTCAAGGCGCGGCCCAGCCGGAACCAGTGTGAGACGGGGACATCGCCCTTCGCGATCACGACGAAGCTGGTGAGACGGGCCTCCGAGGCGAGCAAGTCGTAGTAGCCGGAGTCGAGACTACCGTCGGCGACACGGTACCCGATCGAGAAGAGCTTGCGCACCGGATCGAAAAGGAAGCCGAACTCCATGCCCCGAGCCACCGCTTCTGCGATCTGAGCAAGGTTCGTCAGGCGCTGGATCAGAAGCTCGGACATCGGGCTCGTTCCATCGAGATCGCGGGTAGGGCTTTCGACGGCTGCCTGCAAGGCAAGAGCCCAGACGATCACCTCCTCCGAAGGTTCCTCCGCTGGCGAGATCCTGCGATCGTCCTCGACCACGCCCCGCGCGAGGTCCGTCACGGCCCGGGCATGGGCCTTGAGCCCGGCGAGTCGCCCCGACCACTCGGCCGCCTCGGGTACCCCTTTGACCGCCGCCAGGACGGCGTCCAGGGCCTCGTCCAGCCGATGCCGGGTGACCGAACGCGTGCGCCGGCCATCGGCCGGGGCGCGCGCCGACTCGCGGACGAGGAGCGCGGCGTCCCCGATCCCGGCGAGAGCCGTCTGAGGCAGGAGCGGCCGCTCGATGATCTCCCGGCAGGCGTGGCCGAGCGCGATGAGGTGGCCCACGAGATTGCCGCTGTCGACCGACGACACGTACCGCGGATCGAGCGGACGGAGGTCCGTCGTGTCGTACCAGTTTAAGAAGTGACCGCGGAAACGCTCGAGGCGCTGCATCGTCTGGAGCGTGGCCTCCAGCCGATCGACCGCGTCGAGCGTGCCGATCCATCCGAAATCCCGAGCGGCCACGGTTGACAGGAGATAGAGGCCCAGGTTCGTGGGCGAGGTCCGATGAGCCACGACCGGCTTCGGGTCTTCCTGGAAGTTGTCGGGGGGCAGCGAGTGATCTTCAGGGCCCACGAACGTGGTGAAGGACCGCTACGTCCGGCGCGCGATCAACCGGAGGGCGCGCGCGTCGGCCGCGGACAGCGATGAGGTCCCAGCGGCGAGCCCGGGCGAGCTGACCCATCGCGCCACCGCAGGGGAGGCTATGCACAGCAGCAGAAAGGGCACCACGGCGGCCAAGACATCGGGCCGCCGCCAGCCGACGATGGCCGCTGCGCACAGAGCGAGAGCAAGCCCCCCGCCCATTCGGCGATAAAAGCCCCAGAGACCGAGCCCGAGTCCGGACCTTGCCTGTGCCGCGGTGACC
>JACORX010000423.1 GCA_016179165.1 Candidatus Rokuibacteriota bacterium
ACAGAGTCGAAGCCCGCGGCCTCCGCGCGCTCAGCCATGGCCAGTATCGGACCCGTCTCCGCGCGGCCTGACATCACCGCCTCGCGGGTAGGAAGCAGCACACCGAATTCTACCGTCATGTCAGCACCTCCTGGACCAGATGTGTATCACATTCTGGACATTCCCGAATGATGGCGCCAATGGCTACGATAGTGCCACATGGCAAGCCAACGCGTGGGCGCTCCAGCCGACCGAATTCACCAAGCCATCGTGCTCGTTCGGGGCCACCGAGTGATGCTCGATGCCGACCTGGCTGCACTCTACGAGGTTCCGACGAAAGTGCTTCTTCAAGCGGTCCGGCGAAACTCGCTGCGCTTTCCGAGAGACTTCATGTTCCGGTTGAGCGGCGCTGAGGCGGCAGGTTTGAGGTCACAGATTGTGACCTCAAACGCTCCCCGGGGCCGTGGCGGTCGACGCTATGCCCCGTACGCCTTCACCGAACAAGGCGTAGCGATGCTCTCGAGCGTGCTGCGCAGCCAGCGCGCGATCAAGGTCAACATCTCGATCATGCGGGCTTTCGTGAAGCTCCGCCGGATCGTGGTCACGCAGGAGGACCTTCGTCCCAGGCTGGATGCTCTGGAAAAGAAGTACGACGCGAATTTCAAGGTCGTCTTCAACGCGATCCGGGAGATGATGACACCGTTTGCCCCGGCGCGCAGCGCGATTGGATTCCGGCCCCGCCAAGACAGGGGCGGCATGGACTCCCAGGCGAAAGCTCTGCGCCCTCCGCGCCGACCGACCTGCTGAAGGAGGGGAGCGGCTACTCCGGCCTGGCCAGGTCCTCGACCTCGCGGTTCAGCGGCGAGGACTCGAGCGCGGCGCGCAGCGCAGCGTCGTGAGTACGCTCGCGCAGCCCGGCGATGACGCTCCACGCGGCACGGTAGGCCGCGAGCGCCTCCTCGTGCCGGCCCTTCGCCGCTTCGAGACGCCCGAGGGCCAGGCGGCTCATCCAGGTCTGGCGCGGCTGGCCGATCGCCTCCGCGTACGCCCGCGAGCGTCCGAGCGCGTCCTCGGCTTCTCCCCAAGCGCGACAGGCCGTTGCGCTCTCGCCCCTGATCCGCCACGCCCAGCTCTCGTACTTCCGCGAGCGCGTGGGCACCGCGGTCTCGAGGCACTGATCGGCCAGCCGCCGCGCGCGCTCGGGGTCTCCCTGCAGAAGCGCGAGCTGGCCGAGGCTCGCGTAGCAGTGCGCCGAGTAGCGCCAGGTCATCCAGCGCGAGGGCGGAGGGTGCTGGACGGTGTGGAGAGCCTCCTCCAGGGCACGCGTCGCGCTCGCGAAGTCCCCCTGCGCCATCCAGGCGTCCCCCTCGTTGATGCGGATGAAGGCGCGGCGCTCGGCGCCGGTGCCGTGCCCGGAGCGCGAGGAGCGATTCGTTTCCTCATACGATCGCTCGGACAGCTCGATGCCCGACGCGAAATCCCCACAATCGATCCGGAGCCATCCGATCGTGTTCCGGATGCGCGGGGTGAGCGCCTCGTCCCCGACCTTCTCGGCAAGAACCAGGCCCTCGTTCAGGGCGGCGAGCGCTCTGTCGTAGTCCCCCAGGTCCGTCCAGATCACCCCTCTGTTCCAGAGACCCCGGATGAGAGGAACGACGAGCCGATGCTCCCGGGCGACCTCGACCGCCTCGCTGGCCAGCCTCAGGCTCGCCTGATACTCGCCCTGCCAGCTCCACCTCAGCGCGAGGCCGTGCAACGCCAGGCCTTGCCGGCCGGTATCGTGGCCTGCCCGCCCGATTGCGAGCGCGCGCCCGAGATCTTCTGCCGCCGCCTCGAGCCGGCCGCTGACGAGGTGCACGTACCCTCGGACGTACAGCGCGCCGCCGAGCGGTGCCTGCGCCCCGCTGCTCTCGGCGATCTCGATCGCCTCACGCGCCCGTTCGAGCGCCGGAGGGAAGTCCTCCATCCACTGAAGTGCGGAGGCGACCTGGATCAGGGCGCCCGCTTCCGCCGGGCGATCCTGGACGCGCCGGGTCAGCTCGACGAGCGCCTCGGCTTCGCTCCGCGACCGGTCAAAGTCGCCGATCCCGAAGAACAGATCAGCGCGCGCCCGATGAATGGCCATGAGGGTTGCGGCCGGCACCTGCTCGCCCAGCCGGCGAGCGATTTCGAGCGCCTCGCCATACAGGTCGAGCGCCTGGCGCAGGCCGAACGCCTTCGTCGCCTTCTCCGCGGCCTTGCGCAGGTAGTCCAGCGCGCGCTCCCAGTCCTCGGCGCGCGCGAAGTGATGGGCCAGCATCTCGAGGTGCTCGGGAAGCCGATCGGCGTACAGCTCTTCGATCGCGAGACCCACCAGGCCGTGGAGCTCCTTGCGCCGCTGGACGAGAAGCGAGCCGTAGGCGACGTCCTGGGTGAGCGCGTGCTTGAACATGTAGGCCAGCTCAGGGTAACGGCGACGCTCGTTGACCAGCTCGAGCGCCGTCAGCTCTCGCAGAAACTCCTCGGTCCGCTCACGTATCTCCGCCAGGCGGTCTACCAGGCGCCGCGTGAACTCGCGCCCGATCACCGAGGCGAGCTGGAGCGTCCGCTTGGGCGCCTCTGAGAGCCGGTCGATGCGCGCCGCGATCACGTCCTGGATGGTCCCGGGAATGCTGATCTCGCTCGCGGGCCGGACCAGCTCGTAGCGCGTGCCGACACGACGCAGCGCACCGCTCTCCTCCAGCGATTTGACCATCTCCTCGACGTAGAACGGGTTCCCTTCCGCCTTGCCTCCGAGGAGCGTGCGCAGCTCGTCCGGCAAGCTGTCCGTGGCGAGCACGGCGGCTGCCATGCGCGCGCTGTCCTCGGCCGTCAGCGCCGCCGGGACGACCCGCGTGAAGTAGCTCCGCTCGCCGAAGGGGCTCGTATAACCCGGCCTATAGGTGAAGACGAGCAGCAGCCGGAGGGCCGGCACGCTGTCCATCAGCGCTGCCAGAAACTCCTCGCTGGCGCTGTCGATCCAGTGCAGATCCTCGATCACCAGTACCTGAGGCCGCCGCTCGGCGGCGTCCACGAAGAGGCGCCGCAGCGCCTCGAATGTCTCGCCGCGCCGCTCGGCGGGGCTCATGGCCTTCACTGCGGCGTCGCCCGGATCGATCGACAGCAGGGCCTTCAGATACGGCGCGACTGGGCTGCCGCCTACGGCGACATCTACCACCCCGCGCTCGATCTTCTCCGCAATGACGGCCTCGGCGTCGGTCTCCCCGATAGCGAACTGCCGCCGCAAGAGGTCTACCAGCGGGTGGAAGGTCATGGCCTTCCCGAACGACAGACAGTGGCCCTCGTGCCAGGCGGCCTCGTCGCCGACATGCCGGCGCAGCTCGAGGAGCAGGCGGGACTTGCCGATGCCCGCTTCGCCAACGAGGAAGACAACCTGCCCCTGCCCCGCCCGCGCGCCCTCGAACGCGTCGAGTAGCGAGCCCAGCTCACGCTCGCGCCCCACGAACGGCGTCAGCCCCCGGTCGGCCTCCACTTCGAGGCGCGTACGCGTCTCGCGCGCAGCGACGACTTCCCAGACGGCGAGGGGATCGGTCTTGCCCTTGAGCTGGACCAGGCCGAGGGCGCGCGTCTCGAAATACCCGTCGACGAGTCGGTGGGTCGCCTCCGAAATCGTCACGCGCCCCTGCTCACCCACCTGCTGGAGGCGCGCCGCGACATTGGTTGTGTCGCCGACGGCGGTGTAATCCATGCGGAGATCGCTGCCGATGCTGCCGACCACGACGAGGCCGGTGTTGAGGCCCTGCCGGGCGCGGAAGCTGATGCCGCGGGGAGCCAGCTCGGCCTGATAGGCCTCGAGCGCCCGTCCGATGCCGAGCGCCGCGTGGACGGCCCGGCGCGCGTGGTCCTCATGGGCGATCGGGGCGCCGAACAGCGCCATGATGCCGTCGCCGAGGAACTGGTTGACCGTGCCCTCGTAGCGGTGCACCTCGGCCAGCATGAGGTCGAAGGCGCGGCTCATGAGCCGATGCACTTCCTCGGGATCGAGACGCTCGGACAGCGAGGTGAACCCCGAGACGTCCACGAAGAGCACCGTCACCTGTTTGCGCTCGCCCTTGAGCGCGCTCCCCGTGGTCAGGATCTTCTCGGCCAGGTGCCTCGGCGTGTAGGACTGGGGCGAGGCGAACTGACCGGCGGCGGAACCCGGCCCGAGCACCCCGCCGCACTGGTGGCAGAAACGATTGCCCGGCGGGTTCTGCCCCTGGCAGGCGGCGCAGATCACCTCGAGGGGCGCGCCGCAGCCGCCGCAGAAGCGGGCGCCCTCGGGATTTTCCTGGCGGCAGCCCGGACAGGTCAACACTCCCCCTCGACGAACAGGGGCTAGGCCTCGCGCCACGCGCTCGCGCTGTCGAGCGCGGCGGTCGCCTCCTCGTCCAGCTTCAGCTCGATACCGCCGAGCAGCTCCTGGAGCTGGGCGTCGGTGGTCGCGCTGGCGATGGGGGCGGTGATGCCGGGTCGATGCACCAGCCAGGAGAGCGCGACCTGCGCCGGCGTCGCGCCGACCTTGCCGGCGACCTTGTCCACCGCGGCGAGGACAGCGAAGCCGCGGTCGTTCATGTAGCCCTTCTGGACGTTGACGG
>JACORX010000039.1 GCA_016179165.1 Candidatus Rokuibacteriota bacterium
GCGGTAGAGCGTGCCCCGGTCGACGCCCAAGATCTCCGCTGCCTTTGCCTTGTTTCCCCCCACCTCCCCGAGCACCGTGCTCACGTACCACCGCTTCACCCCCTCCAGCGTCATCCGCGGCCCCGGGACGAGGAGCGGCGCGGCGGCCTCCGCGCGCGACTGTTCGGGGAGATTCTCGGGCATGATCAGCTCGGACGGGGTGAGCGCCACCGCGCGCTCGATGGCGTTTTCCAGCTCGCGGACGTTGCCGGGCCAGTGGTACGAGGCCAGGCACGCGAGCGTGTCTCGCGCCAGTCCCTTGATCGGCCTGCCGGACGCGAGCGCGTACTTGACCAGAAAGTGCTGGGCGAGCGGCAGGATGTCCTCGGGACGCTCCCGAAGGGGCGGGAGGCTGATGGTCACGACGTTGAGTCGGTAGTAGAGGTCCTCGCGGTAGCTCCGCTCGGTCACGCGCTGCTTGAGGTCGCGGTTGGTTGCGGCGATGATCCGCACGCTCATCGGGATCCAGTCGTTCCCGCCGACGCGGCGGATGGTCTGCTCCTGCAAGGCGCGCAACAACTTCCCCTGGAGGGGAGCCGACAGCTCGCCGACCTCGTCCAGGAAGCACGTGCCGCCGCCGGCCGTCTCGAAGAGTCCTCGGCGCGCCGACACCGCCCCCGTGAAGGCGCCGCGCTCGTGCCCGAACAGCTCGGATTCGAAGAGCGTCTCCGGGAGCGCGGTGCAGTCCACGACCACGAAGGGTCCCTCGGCGCGAGGGCTCGCGTAGTGGATGGCGCGCGCCACCAGCTCCTTGCCGGTGCCGGTCTCGCCCTGGACGAGGACGGTGGTGTCCAGGCGCGCGACTCGGGCGACGAGCTTGTAGACCTCCACCATGGCCGGTGACTGCCCGACCAGGCCCTGGACACCGTAGCGGTCCTGCAGCTCGTGCCGGTACTGGACGTTCTCCCTCGCCAGGCGCCGGTTCGCGAGGGTCCGGCGCACGGCGAGCTTGATCTCCTCCATCCGAAACGGCTTGGACAGGTAGTCGTAGGCGCCCTCGCGGATGGCCTCGATCGCGGTATCGATGGTGGCGAAGGCGGTGAGGATCAAGACCGGGACCCCCGGCTGCACCGATGCGAGGCGCCGAATGACCTCGAGCCCGTCGACGTCCGGCATCCGGAGGTCGACGAGCGCGAGATCGAAGGGCTCGGCCTCGGCCAGACGCACACACTCCGCCCCGCCGGCAGCGGCGCGCACGCGGTACCCCTCGTCGCCCAGGACCTCGGCGAGCAGATTGAGCGCGACCGGGTCGTCGTCCGCGATCAGGATTGCCGCCGGCGCCAGCATCAGGTCCGCTCCGCAGCGAGCAGCACCACGCGGAACGTGCTCCCCCGTCCCGGCTCGGTCTCCACCTCGATGACGCCCTTGTGATCACGCACGATCTGGGCCGAGATGAAGAGGCCGAGTCCCGTCCCCCGTCCCGGCGCCTTCGTAGAAAAGAAGGGCTCGAAGATCTGTTTCCGGTGCTCGCTCGCGATCCCCTGCCCGCTGTCGCGGACCTCGACCACCACCCGGCCGCCGCCCGGCACAGTCCGCGTCGCCACCTCCACCTGCCCGCCGGCCGGGGTGGCGTCCATCGCGTTGGTGAGGAGATTCAGGATGACCTGCTGGAGTTGCCCGGCGTGCCCGTGCACCTGGGGCAGATCGGGCGCCGCGTCGACGTGAAATCGCAGGTTGGCGGCGGCCATGCCCGGCCGCACCAGCTCGACCGCCTCCCGCACGAGCCGGCTCATGTCCACATCCGTGGGGGCGCCCTCCGACCGCTGCGTGAGGTCAAGGAGCTGAGTGATGATCTCGGTCACGCGGCCGAGCTGCGTTTCGATGATGGCGAGGCGCCGGACGGCGCCCTCCGTCAGCCGATCGGCCGGAAGCTCCTTCCGCAGGAGCTCAAGGTGCCCGGCCACCGAGTGCAGCGGCGTGCCGATCTCGTGGGCTACCTCGGCCACGATCCGGCCCGATACCGACAGGCGCTCGGCATGCGTGAGCCGCCGCTGCATCTCGAAGATCTGCTGGCTCAAGCCCTGCACCTCCTGGTAGCGCTGGTCCAGCTCGGCGACCGCCTCCTTGACGCGGAGCTGCAGGTCCTCGTTGAAGCGGTTGATGCGCGCCATCATCTCGTTGAAGTGCTGCGCCATCACGCCGAACTCGTCGGTGCTCTTCACCGTTACCGTGGCGCCCGCGTCGCCGGCGCGGATCCGGGTGATAGCGTCCAGGAAGCGGTGGACCGGGCGATCGACCACGTTCCGGATCGCGAGACTCATCAGCAAGCCCATCACGACCACCGACGTCGCCGTGAGGGCGAACGCCCAGAGGCGGATGCGCGACGCCAGCCGGTCGGGCCGCTCGAGCGAGAAGCGGCACGCGACGACGCCGACGATGGCCCCGCCGAGCGTGATCGGCGCCATCACCTCCCAGTAACGTTCGCGCTCGATGAGCCGGGAGACCACCTGCCCCCGCCGGGCGCGGCCGAGGTCGGCGCGCGAGAATGGCAAGCGGCTGGTGGGAGAGCTGCTCGCCACCACCCGCGTCCCGTCACCGTCGAAGGCGAGAATGTCGAGCTGGCTGACCGTCTGGCGGATGGTCAGGATCTGCCGGACCTGCTCCTGCAGGAGCGGGCCCGACTCGAACTCATGCTGATCGACGATGGTCGCCGCGATCTCCCGGGCGAACGCGATGGCGCGGTCCTTGAGGTCGTCCTCGACCCAGCCTCTGGAGAGCCTGAGGTTCAGCGCGGAGAAGCTGAAGGAGACAATAACCAGCACCGCGATGCTCAGGAGTACCAGCTTCCGGCGCAGAGAGTAGACAACATTGCGCCCGCCATCAGCCATGGCGCCCCGCGGCCCAGGCTCTTCCCTTGTCACAGCGCGGAAAACACCCGTCCCATCTCAGGCTGATCGTGCCAGAGGGCGTCGGAGCAGTCAAATCGAGCCGAGGCGCCTCCGGCTGACCGACCGATTGACAATCCGCGCCATTCGACTAGGCTAGAGCGCGCCCCGCCACGGCGGCGGGCCGATACCGCAACCCCATTCGGAGGTTCAGCGATGAAGCATCGCGACGTGTACCGGACCGAGCTCACGCCCATGAGCTTCCTCGAGCGCAGCGCCTACGTCTTCCCGGACAAGACGGCCGTCATCCACGGCAGCCGGCACTACTCCTACCGGCAGTTCGAGGAGCGCGTGAGCCGGCTGGCCTCGGCGCTCCGCAAGGCCGGCCTCCGGAAGCACGACCGTGTCGCGTTCATCTGCCCGAACATCCCGGCCATGCTCGAGGCGCACTACGGCGTCCCCCTGGCGGGCGGCGTCCTGGTCGCGATCAACATCCGCCTCTCCTCGGATGAGATCGGGTACATCCTCAAGCACTCGGGCTCGACGTTCCTGTTCGTGGACGCCGAGTTCGAGCCCGTGATCAAGCCCCTCGACATCTCCGGCCTCAAGGTGGTGCGCGTGGACGACACGGGCGCCGCCGGCGACCCGTACGAGGACTTCCTCGCGACGGGCTCGCCGGAGAAGGTCGAGAGCGGGCTCGAGGACGAGGAGCAGATGCTGTCC
>JACORX010000401.1 GCA_016179165.1 Candidatus Rokuibacteriota bacterium
TCCTGGATCATGACGCGGGGATGCCGCCCAGGTAGGCGCGGCGGACTTCCGCATTCCGCTGGATCTCCGCCGGGGTGCCTTCCGCGATCACGCTGCCGAAATGCATGACCGAGATCCGGTCGGACATCGTCATCACGACGTCGATCTTGTGCTCGATGAGAATGATGGTGTACCGCCCCTTGAGCTTGCGCACGAGCGTGACCATCTTCCGCGTCTCATCAGGTGAGAGACCCGCTGCGGGCTCATCCAGCAGCAGGAGACGAGGGTCCGCCGCCAGGGCGATGGCCAGCTCGAGCTGCCGCTGCTCGCCGTGAGAAATCTCGCGGGCCTGCAGACCCGCCTTCCCGCCAAGCCCCACCTCCCCCAGCACCTCGAGCGCCCGCCGGGTCAGCTCCGGGTATCGGTCGGCCCGGCGCCACGCCAGTCCCCGCCAGGATTCCTGCCGGGCAAAGGCCGCGAGCCAGACATTGTCCAGGATGGAGAGCGTGGGGAAGATGCTGGTGCGCTGGAACGATCGCGCGATGCCGAGATGGGCGATCCCGTGCGGCGGCGTTCCGGCGATGTCGCGGCCGTCGAAGATGATCCGGCCCGACGTCGGCGCCTGCTGTCCCGTCAGCAGGTTGAAGAACGTGGTCTTGCCGGCGCCGTTGGGCCCGATGACCGAGTGCAGCGAGCCCTCCGCGACCTCGATCGTGACCGCGTTGACGGCCCGCAGCGCCCCAAAGGACTTCGTGAGCGACTCGGTCCTAATGAGACGCATCGGCCTGTGTAGCGGCGGCAGCACGATGCGCCGCGCGCCACGCCCAGAAGCGCGCCCACGCCTCCACGACCCCGCCCCGGAAGAACAGCACCACGACCACGAACGCGACGCCGAGCAGCAGCGGCCAGCGCGCCCACATGGAGCTGACCGACTCCGACAGCCAGATGAACACGAACGAGCCGATCACGGGCCCGTAGAGGGAACCCGAGCCGCCGATGAGCGTGGCGAAGACGACATTGCCGGAGAACACGAAGCCGATGGACTCGAGCGGCACGATGCCGAAGAGCATGGCGTAGAGCACCCCGGCCAGCCCCGAGAAGGCGCCGCCCACCACGAAGGCGGCAAGCTTCACGCGGGGGACGTTGTAGCCCAGGGCTTCAGCGCGCAGCTCGTTCTCGCGGATGGCCTGCAGGATCTTGCCGAGTGGCGACTCGACGATGCGCTTCATGACCCAGAGCGAGAGGAGGAAGAGGAGAGCCACGGCCGCGTAGTAGGCGAGCGGGGCGTGGATGTCGAGCCCGAGAACGCTCGGCCGCGGGATGCCGGGCATGCCGTCCTCGCCCCCGGTGACCGTCGTCCACTGGTAGGCCGTGAAGTAGAACATCTGGTTCAGCGCGAAGGTCAACATGATGAAGTAGAGGCCGGAGCGCTGGACGCAAAGGTAGCCGACGACGGCCGCCGACACGGCGCCCACCACGATACCGACGCCGAGCGCCAGCAGGACGTTGACTCCGTAGTACTTCAGCAGGTACCCGGCCACGTACGCGGCCGAGCCGAAGAACGTGGCCTGGCCGAACGAGAGCAATCCCGTGTAGCCCATGAGCAGGTTGAGTCCCAGCCCGAAGATCGCGAAGATCCAGATCTCGGTCGCGATGGCGTGCCGGACGAAGACCGGGAGCAGGACGACCGCGGCCAGGATGGCCAGCCAGGCTTTGCTCATCGGATACCGAAGAGTCCCTGGGGACGCACCAGGAGCACCGCCGCCATGACGGCGAAGATGACGGCCACAGAGGCTTCGGGCCAGACGAGCGCCACGAGGCTCTGGGCCAGGCCGACGAGCAATCCCGCCACGATGGACCCCAGCAGATTGCCGAGCCCCGCCAGCGCGACGACGACGAAGGCGATGCCGAGCATGTCCACGCCCATCCAGGGGTTCAGCCCCC
Organism: Candidatus Rokuibacteriota bacterium; assembly: GCA_016179165.1. Lineage (GTDB taxonomy): Bacteria > Methylomirabilota > Methylomirabilia > Rokubacteriales > CSP1-6 > AR37. Next base: position 1,924 of record JACORX010000401.1, read on the forward strand.
GGATCGGGGCGGTCAGGGCGCCGGCGATCCCGGCCAGGACGCAGCCGATCGCGAAGGCCGCGGTGAAAAGGCGGTGGATGTCGATGCCGAGGAGGGAGACCATCTCCTTGTCCTCGATGCCCGCGCGCATGATGGCGCCGTAGCGCGTCTTCTCGAGGAAGAGCCAGGCGCCGAACACGAGAAGCGCGGCCGCGACCATCACGAAGAGGCGGTACTTCGGGTAGAACGTGATGCCGAGGTCGATGCCGCCCCGCAGCAGAGGCGGCGGGAGCTGGCTCATGCCGACGGGACTCCAGACGATGATGATGCCCTCCGTGACGATGAGCGAGAGCCCGAACGTGAGCAGGAGCTGATAGTCGTGGCCGGCCTTGTAGAGCGGCCGGATCCCGCCGTACTCGATCAGCACGCCCAGGAGCCCGACTCCGAGCGGCGCGAGCACGAGGGCCAGCCAGAAGTTGCCGACGAGCTGGATCACCGTGTAGAGGAAATACGCGCCGAGGGCGAAGAGGGCGCCGTGGGCAAAGTTCGGGATGTTCAGCACGCCCGTGATGATGCTGAGTCCGATGCCCATCAGGGCATAGAGCATGCCCGTGGCGAGGCCGTTGAGGATCTGGCTGAAGAGGAGCGCTGTGCTCACGTCGTGACGAGGCCCGCAGGCCGCTCAAAATGGTCCAGATGCGAGGCGGCGCCCGAGGGCCGCACGCGAGGCGTACTCCTGTACGTTGAGCGTGCGGCCGAGGGCGCCAACGAAGCA
>JACORX010000419.1 GCA_016179165.1 Candidatus Rokuibacteriota bacterium
GCCATGGTCTTCCAGAACTACGCGCTCTACCCGCACATGAGCGTGTACGACAACATGGCGTTCGGCCTCAAGATGCGGAAGTTTCCCAAGCCGGAGATCCAGAAGCGCGTCCATGACGCCGCTGACATCCTCGGCAACCAGGCGCTTCTCAAGCGCAAGCCGCGCCAGCTCTCGGGCGGCCAGCGCCAGCGCGTCGCCGTGGGGCGCGCCATCGTGAGGCACCCGCAGGTGTTCCTGTTCGACGAGCCGCTGTCGAACCTCGACGCCAAGCTGCGCGTGCAGATGCGCGTCGAGCTCAAGCGCCTCCACGAGCGGCTCGAGACCACGGCGATCTACGTGACCCACGACCAGGTCGAGGCGATGACGCTCGGATCGCGGGTGGTCGTCATGAAGGACGGCTGGGTCCAGCAGGTGGGCGAGCCCATGGAGATCTATGCCAAGCCCCTGAACAGGTTCGTCGCGGGCTTCATCGGCTCGCCGTCCATGAACTTCATTCCCGTCACGCTGACCGACGGCAGCGGCGCGCTCTTTGCCGAGGCCGCCGGCATCAAGATCAAGGTGCCGCCCCAGAAGACGCAGAGCCTGATGCCCTACAAGGGCCAGTCCGTCACGCTGGGCGTCAGGCCCGAGGACCTCCGCGTCGGCGCGAGCTCGGACTCCGCGGACCTCTCCTTCGAGGCCGTGGTCGAGGTCGTGGAGCCGCTGGGCGCCGAGATCCTGCTGGACACCAAGGCCGCCAACCAGCAGATCGTGGCGCGGGTCGAGCCCTCGGTCAAGACGCGGTCGCACGAGACGATCCGGCTGACATTCGTCCCCGACCGCATCCACTTCTGCGATTCCAAGACCGAGCAGGTCATCAAGTAGCCTCCCGCCCGCCCGTGACGAGCCTCACCAAGCGCGCCCTCCGGGGCGCGCTCGTCGTTTGCCTCGCCGCGGCCTTGGCTGCTCCCGCGCGCGCGGCGGAGCCCATCGTGATCGGCGAAATCAACCCGCTCACGGGCGCTCTCGCCCTCCAGGGCACCACCGTGCACCAGGGCATCGTCCTGGCGATCGAGGAGCAGAACGCGCGCGGTGGCATCGCGGGGCGGCGCCTGCTCCTCCTTTCCCGTGATGACGAGGGCCGTCCGGAACGCGCGATTGCCGCCGCCGAGGAGCTGGCCGGGCGCAGCCAGTCGGTGGCCCTGATCGGCGGCTACGTCGACAGCCTCGTCGGGCCCATCGCCGAAGTCGCCGACCGGGCGCGCGTGCCCTATCTCGCCACGGCCTCGCTCGACGAGCGGCTGACCGGGCGCGGCAACCGCTACTTCTTCCGCATCTCGAGCCTGGCCGGTTACGTCCGCCCCATGACGGGCTTCGTGGAATCAGGACTCGGGGCCCGCCGCGTCGCCGTGTTCTACTCGCCGACCCCGGGCGCGACGCAGCTCGCGCGTCGCCAGCGTGAGGTCTTCGAGCGCGCGGGCGTCCGTGTCCTGGTCTACGAGCCGCTGGCGGCGGGGCTCTCCGACTTCACGCCGCTCCTGGCCCGCGTGAGAGACCAGGGCGCCGACGTGCTGATCTCGAACACCTTCTTCGCCGACCACCTGGTCCTCGTGCGCCAGATGGCTCAGGGGGGAGTCAAGCTCCGCGCTTTCCTGGGCGCGTTTGGCATGGAGTTCCCCGACGTGATCCGGAGCCTGGGGCCCGCAGCCGACGGGCTCTACGGCACCACGGCGTGGCAGCCCGGTATCACCGCCCCCGGACAGGAAGCCGAGTCCCAAGCCTTCGTGGAGGCATTCGCGAAGCGCTTCGGGGTCCAGGCGGCGCCGCTCGCCATGCACGGCTATGCGGCGGCGCGGGCCCTGTTCGCCGCGCTGGAGGCCGCCGCCCGGGGCGGGCGCCCGCTCACGGGCCCCGGGCTTCGCGACGCCCTGGCCGCGGCCGACGTCATGACGCCCATGGGACGCGTGGGCTTTGACGAGCGCGGCGACCCCGTCTCCTACGAGCGCGTCATCCTCCAGATCCAGGACGGTCGCCACGTCGTGGTCTGGCCGAAGGAGCGCGCGCAAGCCGCGGCGCGCTGAGCATGGGCGGGGAGTCGCGGAGCGGTTTCGTGCGAGTGGACGGCTGCGATCTCTGCCGGGCGGCCCGCCTGACCACCTGGTACCACGAGGACGAGATCTGCTGGATCGCCGAGTGCGAGCTCTGCGCGGTCCCGATGGTGGTCTGGCGCTATCACGGCACCGGGCCGCCCGACGAGCACGCGGCGCACATGCAGGAGCGCCTGCGGGAGGTCGCGACCGTCGAGCTGGGCGAGTTCTACGTGGACGGTCACATGCGGAACATCCCCGACCACTGGCACGCCCACGCGCGCCCGAAGGGAGGCTTCTTCGGCCGCGGCCGGTGACAGCGCCGCCGGCGCTGAGGTGGCGGGCCCTTGACAATTTCCCCGGCGAACGATACAAGTGCGCCACCAAGCTGCCGCTCAAGAGAGAGGTGGGACGCCACCGGCGTGGTTCTCGCGTTGCCGACCTGATTTCCCAGTGCCCAAAGGGGGGCCCCGGATGAAGACGACTGATCGACCTGTCCCGAACCGACGTCAGTTTCTCGCCACGACCGCCGGCGCGACCGCCGGAATGGCTTCGTGGGTCGCCCTCGGCAAGGCCCCCGCCTTCGCCCAGAAGCGCGAGCTGACCTTCCTCTCCTGGAACCACTTCGTCCCGGCCTCGGACGACGAGCTCCGCAAGCAGGCGGAGGCCTTCGGCAAGGCCAACAACTGCTCGGTGCGCGTGGACACCATGGCGCATCTGCAGATGCCGGCCAAAGTGGCGGCCGAGGCCCAGTCCCAGTCCGGCCACGACATGTACAGGACGGCGGGCGCCGACCCGTTCCTCTACGAAAATCTCCTCCTCAGCGTGGACGACGTGGTCGAGAAAGTCGGCAAGCTGGGCGGAGGCTGGTACAGCTTCTCGGCCGAGAGCAGCCAGACCAAGTCCGGCTGGAAGAGCATCCCCTGGTTCTGGATCTCCTTCCCTGGCACGTACAACCAGGCCCACTTCAAGAAGGCCGGTTTCGAGGGCCCGCCGAAGACGTGGGATGAGCTGCTGAAGATGGGCAAGGTGCTCAAGAAGCAGGGC
>JACORX010000403.1 GCA_016179165.1 Candidatus Rokuibacteriota bacterium
CTCTTGAGCTCCACGACCGAGTAGCCCGCCAGCGCCGTCGAGGCCGGGTTGGTCCCGTGGGCCGAGTCGGGGATGAGGACCTTGGTGCGCCGCTCGCCTCGCGCCAGGTGGTAGGCGCGGATCATCAGCACCCCGGCCAGCTCGCCCTGCGCGCCCGCCGCGGGCTGGAGCGAGACGTGGTCCATGCCCGAGACCTCGGCGAGATCGCGCGACAGCTCGTCCATGAGCCGGAGCGCGCCCTGGGCGGCGGCCTCGGGCGTAAGCGGGTGCAGCCGGGCGAAGCCCGGCAGCCGCGCCATGTCCTCGTTGATCTTCGGGTTGTACTTCATGGTGCAGGAGCCGAGCGGGTAGAAGTGCGTGTCCACGCCGTAGTTCATCTGGCTGAGCCGCGAGTAGTGGCGGACGACGTCCACCTCCGATACTTCCGGAAGCTCCGGCGGCGTCGCGCGGAGGTGCTCTTTCGGCAGGAACTGGGCCGGGTCGCTCACGGGCACGTCAGACGAAGGCAGCGAGTGGGCGTGGCGGCCGGGACAGGACAGCTCGAAGATCAGCTTGTCGTAGCCGGGCTTGGCGATGTGCATGGACGCCTCAGGCCACCGCGGCTGTGAGCGCGGCCGCGTACGCGTCGATCTCCGCGCGAGTGCGCTTCTCTGTCACCGCGACGAGCAGACACTCTTTCTGAGACCGGTCGAAGGCCTTGAGGGGCACGCCGGCCAGGATCTTCTCCTTCATCAGGCGCTTCGCCACGCGCTCCGGGGATTTCGGAAGCTCGAGCGTGAACTCCTTGAAGAAGGGCGCAGTGAAGCGGAGGCGCACCCCCGGGATCGTCGCGAACGTCTCGGCGGCGTAGTGCGCCTTGGCGGTGGACAGCTCTCCAACCTTGCGCATCCCCACCTTCCCCATGACGGCGACGTAGATCGTCGCCATCAGCGCGCAGAGGGCGACGTTGGTGCAGATGTTCGAGGTCGCCTTCTCGCGCCTGATGTGCTGCTCGCGGGTCTGGAGTGTGAGGACGAAGCCGCGCCGGCCGTCGAGGTCCACCGTGGCCCCGACGAGCCTACCGGGCATCCGCCGCACCAGCTCCTGCTTCGCCGCGAACACGCCCAGGTTCGGGCCGCCGAAGCTCATCGGCACGCCGAGCCCCTGCCCCTCGCCCACGACCAGGTCCGCGCCGAGCTCGCCGGGCGGTGTGAGCAGTCCCAGGTTGACCGGGTCGGCCACGACGACCAACAACGCGTCGGCGGCATGCGCGATCTCGGCCGCCGCCTTGACGTCCTCGAGACAGCCGAAGAAGTTCGGGTGCTGGATGACGACGGCGGCTGTCTGGCCCGAGACGGCCTTGCGGAGGGCGTCGAGGTCGGTCGCCCCGTCGCCGATCGGCGCCGACCTGAGGCGGATGCCCGGCCCCTCGCAGTACGTCTCGACGACCTGGCGGTAGAGCGGGTTCAGACCCTTCGAGAGGACGATCGCGTTCCGTTCCGTGACCGCGTGGGCCATCAGCGCGGCCTCGGCCACCGACGAGGCGCCGTCGTAGAGCGACGCGTTGGCGACGTCCATGCCGGTGAGCTCGGCCATCATGCTCTGGTACTCGAAGATGGAGCGGAGCGTGCCCTGGCTCGCCTCGGGCTGGTAGGGCGTGTAGGCCGTGAAGAACTCCCCGCGCGAGATCAAGTGATTGATCGGGCTCGGCACGCTGTGGTCGTAGGAGCCCGCGCCCAGGAAGCAGGCGTAGTCGTCGGCGTCGGCGTTCAGCGCCGACAGGGCCCGCAGGTGGCGGACGAGGTCGGTCTCGGCCATGGCCGCGGTCACGTTGAGCGGGCGGGACAGCCGCGCCTTCGTCGGGATCCGCGCGAGCAGGTCCTCGATCGATCCCACGCCGATCTGCGCCAGCATCTCCCGCTGCTGGGCCGGCGTATTGGAGATGTAGCGCATGACCTCAGTGCCCCGCTTCGGCGATGAGCTTCTCGTAGTCGCCGGCCGGCATGAGCCCGTCCCACTCCTTGGCGTTCCCGAGCTTGATCACGATCATCCAGCCCTTGCCGTAGGGATCGGCGTTCACCAGCTCGGGCGTCTTGGGCAGCTCGGCGTTGATCTCGACCACCTCGCCGCTGAGCGGCGCGAAAAGATCCGAGACGGCCTTGACCGACTCGACCCCGCCGCAGGTCTTCATGGCGGTGATCTTGGCGCCGACCTTGGGCAGCTCGACGAAGACCACGTCGCCCAGCTGCTCCTGGGCGAAGGCCGTGATGCCGACGCGGGCCTTGTCCCCCTCGAGCTTGGCCCACTCGTGCTCCTTCGTGTATCGAAGCTCTCCCGGAACGTTCGCCATCGTGCTCTCCTAGGTTTTCTTGGCGTGTGAGGGGACGAACGGAGTCTTGGCGACCCGCGCCCGATGGGCCTGGCCGCGGATGTCCACGTCGAGCTCGGTGCCGACCGGTGCGAGGTCGGCCCTGACGTATCCCATGCCGATGCAGCGCTCGAGGCTCGGAGAGAAGGAGCCGGAGGTGACGACGCCCACCGGGGCGCCGTCCTTGAGCAGGCGGTAGCCTTGGCGGGCGACGGCGCGCTCGGTCATCTCGAAGCCCGCGAGCTTGCGCGTGACTCCCGCGGCCCTCATCGCCTCGATGGCAGCACGTCCGATGAAGTCCCCCTTGGCCGGCTTGACCACCCAGCCGAGCCCCGCTTCGAGCGGGTTCGTCGTCTCGTCGATGTCGTTGCCGTAGAGCGCGAACTTCATCTCGAGCCTGAGCGTGTCGCGCGCGCCGAGCCCGATGGGTTGTATGCCGTCGCGCTTGCCGGCATCCATCAGCGCGTGCCAGAGCCTCTCAATCTGTGCCGCCGGCGCATACAGCTCGAAGCCGTCTTCGCCCGTATAGCCCGTGCGCGAGATGAGGCATGGCACCCCCCCCACGGCGCCCTGGGCGAAGTGGTAGTAGAGCACGCGCGTCACGTCCCTGTCGGCCAGCCGCTGGACGAGCGCCTCGGCCTTGGGCCCCTGCACCGCCAGGAGCCCTGTCTCGGCACTCACGTTCGTCCAGTCCGCGCCCTTGCCGTGCCCGCTTACCCACGCCCAGTCCTTGTCGATATTGGAGGCGTTGACCGTCAGCATGTAGTGGTCGTCGGCCAGTCGGTACAGCGTCAGGTCGTCCACGATGCCGCCGTCGGGATAACAAAGCAGCGAGTATTGGACCTGGCCGACGGCGAGGGTGGAAGCGTCATTCGTCGTGATCGTCTGGACGGCGGCCAGCGCGCCGGTCCCTCGCACCTCGAACTCGCCCATGTGGCTGATGTCGAAGAGCCCGACGGCCGAGCGCACGCAACGGTGCTCCTCGATGATGCCGGTGTACTGGACGGGCATGTCCCAGCCGCCGAAGGGGACCATCTTGCCGCCGGCCGCGGCGTGGACATCGCGCAACGGAGTCCGCTTGAGGGGAATGTGGGTGTCCGTCATGGCAGCCTCATCATCTTAGTGGATGGACTCCGGGGCCGCAATGGGAACCGCGCCCCGACGCTGTCGGAGTGGCCGCGTCGGGGCGAACCTAGAGGCAGCTGTGCTGCTACTTCGTCGTGTAGCCTCTGCCGCTCATACAGGCGCCGAAGGCCTGATCGTAACCCGCCTGGCCTTTCGAATACTGGCTCGTGCCGCCATAGGCAGCGCCGCCGATGCCGCCGGCCGCCGCGCCGATGGCCGCACCCGTGCCGGCGGAGCCGACCGCCGCGCCGGTTGCCGCGCCCAAGGCCGCTCCGCCGAGCGCGCCGATGGCCAGGCCGATGCCGGCGCCCTTCGCCGTGCTCGTCACCGGGTCCCACCCGGTCTGCTGCTTGGCCCAGGCCTGGCACTCGCTCGTGTCCTGTGCCTGCTTCTGGGGCGTCTGGCCCTGGGACGGATAGGCGTAGACGTTGGCCTTGGGCGGCTCGGACGAAGCGCAGCCAGAAAGCGCCGCGGCGAACACGATTGCTGTCATCCCTGAGACGATGCGATGCGTTGTGGTCATGGCAACCCCCCCTTGCCGCCCATTATCCCTCGCCCGGCAAAGTCTACGCTTCTTTCTCGACAACGCGGCCGAAGACCTCGAGGAAGCGGTCGACGTCCGCGTCGGTCATGGCCAGCGAGCAGCAGCCGAGCCCCCGCTGGGTCAGGAGCACGCCGTCGTTCAAGAGGCCCATGAAGGTGCGGAGCGGCCGCTCGGCGTCGGCGGGAACCCTCGAGCGATAGTCGGTCAGGCGCTTCTTGGTCCAGTGGATCCAGAAGAGCGAGCCGAGACCCGTCACCTGCGCCGCCTGCTTGCTCTTGGACAGGACGCGCTTGACGCCGGCGCGCAGGCGATCGCCGAGGGCATCGAGCCGGGCGTAGGCCTCGGGGGTCAGCTCCTGCATGGTCGCCACGCCGCCGGCCATGGTCACCGGGTTGGCGTTGAAGGTGCCGCCGTGGCTGATCCGCCCCTTGCCGCCGCGCGGGTCGTAGTAGTTCATCACCTCCGCGCGCCCGCCGAAGGCGCCGACGGCGAGCCCGCCCCCGATGATCTTGCCGAGCGTCGTCAGGTCCGGCCGGACGCCGAAGCGCTGCTGCGCCCCGCCCGGCGCCACGCGAAACGAGATCACCTCGTCGAAGATCAGGACGATCCCGAGGCGCTCCGTCACCTCTCGCAGGCGTTCGAGAAAGCCCGGCTGGGGCTCGAGCAGGCCGGCGTTGGCCATGAGCGGGTCCACGATGAGCGCGGCGATGTCGCGCCCCTGCTTCTCGAGGATCTTCACGCACGCCTCGGCGTCGTTCCACGGCAGGACCACGGTGTGCTTGAGCACGGTGTCCGGCACGCCCCCCGAGGACGCGACGGGCTTCGGCCGCTTGCGCGAGCCCGATTTGGCCGGGTCGGGCGAGACGCTCACCAGCACCCAGTCGTGCGTCCCGTGGTAGGCGCCCTCGAACTTGGCGAGCTTGCTCCGCCCCGTGAAGGCGCGCGCGGCGCGCACCGCGTTCATCGTCGCCTCGGTGCCCGAGTTGGCGAAGCGAACCACCTCCATGCTCGGGATACGCGTGGTCAGGAGCCCCGCCAGCCTGACCTCGTGCTCGCTCGGCCCGGGGAAGGACATGCCGCGCGTCGCCTGCTCCGCGACGGCTTCGACGACGGACGGGTGCGCGTGGCCCAGGATGAGGCTCGTGTAGTTGCCGTTGAAGTCGAGGCGCTCGGCGCCGTCGGCGTCCCAGATGCGCGCGCCCGCGCCTCGGGTGATGAAGAAGGGGTACGGGTCGAAGAAGGTCGTGGTGCGGCTGTTGCCGCCCGGCATGACCCGCAGCGCCTCCTCGTACATCTGCCGCGAGCGGGAGGTCTTGGCCTTGTAGTCGTTGACGAGAGTCTCGAGGGTCATGACGTTGCCTCCGTGTGAACGGCGTCGTCGATCTCGCGGCGGTAGGCGCGCAGGAACTCGTGGGCCTCGGCCACGCTCACCTGGCGGAAGCGCAGCCGCTGCCCCGGCTTGACCTGGGCCACTCGCCCGATGTCGAAGGAGCATACCGTACCGATCTTCGTGTAGCCGCCCGTGGACTGCCGATCGGCCAGGAGTACGATGGGCTGGCCGTCGCCGACCACCTGGAGGCCGCCCAGCGCCACGCCATCCGAGATGATGTCATGGCCGCGCGTGTGCTCGATGCGCGCCCCGCGGAGGCGGGCGCCCATGCGGTCGCTCTGCGGCGTCATCTCGTACGGCGCGTCGAAGAGCGCCGCGATCCCCCGTTTGGTGAAGCGGTCGTCCTGGGGGCCCAGCACGACGCGCACCGTGGGCTCGACCGTGTAATCGGGGATAGTCTCCTCGTGGACCTCTGCGGGCGCGCCGCCCGAGGCGGGGCCGAGCGGCAGGCAGTCGCCCTTGCGGAGGGCGCGCCCCTCGAAGCCTCCGAGCTGGCCGCGGAGATAGGTAGCGCGCGAGCCGAGCGCGGGCGGCGTGTCGATACCGCCGGAGACGGCAAGATAGCCGCGCACTCCCGACCGCGCCGCTCCCAGCCGCAGCACGTCGCCCGCCTCGACCTCGACGCCGGCCCAGCGCGGCATCTCGACCCCGTTCAGCGTGACGGGCATATCGGCGCCCGTGACCGCGACCCAGCGTTCGTCGGCGAACTCGAGGCGCGGCCCGATGAGCGTGCACTCGAGCTCCGCCGCGTCGTCGGCGTTTCCGACGAGCCGGTTGGCGAGAAGGAACGCCTCGCGATCCATCGGGCCCGACGGCGGGATGCCCACGCGAAGCGATCCGCGCCGTCCGAGGTCCTGGACGGTCGTCTGCGGCCCCGCCTCGTGGATGAGGAGGCTCGGCATCAGGCGCGCTCCGTGCGCGGCGTGTAGGTGCCCTCGGCCACGGCCGCGGCGATCGCGTCGTACTCGACGCGGGAGATCATGCGGAAGCGGACGTGGTCGCCGGCGCGGAGGAGAATCGGGTCGGCGGCCGACGGGTCGTAGAGCCGGAGCGGAGTGCGGCCGAGCACCCAGAAGCCGCCGGGGCTTTCGACCGAGTAGATGCAGCACTGGATGCCGCCGATGCTGACGCTGCCGGGCGGCGTCTTGGTCCGCGGCTGGTCCAGTCGCGGGATCTCGAGGCGCTCGGGCATGCCCGTCATGTAGGGCAGCCCCGGCGTGAAGCCGACGAAGTAGACGTAGTAGTCGGTCGACGCGTGGAGCCGCGCGACCTCGTCCGGCTGCAAGCCGAGCTTCCGGGCCGCCGCCGCGAGCTCGAAGCCCAGGTCTTCCCCGTAGCAGCACGGGATCTCCACCGTGCGTGCCGGCGGCAGCACCTCGGGCCGAGCCTCGCGGCACAGCGCGCGGAGGGATTTGGTCAGCTCGTCCCAGCGGACCGTGAAGGGGTCGTAGTAGACGAGAAGCGAGCGGTAGCTCGGAACCGTCTCGGTAACGCCGCCAAGCGACTGCTGTCGGATCAGGTATTCGAGGGCGAGAACCCGCGCGTTGACCTCGCGGTTGATGTCGTCGCCCAGTTCGACCGACAACGCAAGGTCTCCGCAGGGCAGGAAGCGGGGCTCGGCGTAAATGCCCACCGGCTAGAGCGCCGCGAGAGTGGAGTTCGGGACGTCGGTGATGAACATGTGGCCCGGGCTGTGGGTGATCATGAACGCGGGCTTCGACGCCAGCGCCACCGCCTGAGGCGTCACCCCGCACGCCCAGAACATCGGGACCTCGCCCGCCTCGATGCCGACGAAATCGCCCCAGTCGGGCTTCGAGATGTCCTTGATGCCGAGGTGCGCGGGATCGCCCACGTGCACGGGCGCGCCGTGGGCGCCGGGGAACCGCGCCGAGGCCGTCACGGCCTTGGCGACCATCTGGTACGGGATGGGCCGCATCGAGACGACCATCGGGCCGTGGAAGCGGCCCGCCGGGCGGCAGGCGAGGTTCGTCTTCCACATGGAGACGTTGCAGCCGCGATCCACGTGCCGCAGCGGGATGCCCGCGTCCATCAGCGCCCACTCGAAGGTGAAGGAGCAGCCGAGGAGAAAGGCCACCAGGTCATCGCGCCAGAACGCCTTGACGTCCGTCACCTCGTCCGCAAGCACGCCGTCCTTGTAGATCCGGTAGCGCGGCAGATCCGTGCGGAGGTCCGCCCCCGGCGCGACGCCGATCGGCTCGGGCGAGCCGACGTCGGTCACCTCGATCAGCGGGCACGGCCGCGGGTTGCGCTGGCAGAAAAGCAGGAAGTCGTAGGCGTCGTCCCTGGGCAGCACGGCCATGTTGACCTGGACGAACCCGGGTCCCAGCCCCGCGGTGACGCCGGCCAGTTTGCCGCTGCGTATGTCTGGACGAATCTCTCTCGGGTGGCGCGTGTCGATAGGCATGTCGTCCTCCGGGTCTGTGTATGCGTCCGGGCCCAAGTATAACCTCTCACCCACCTACCCGGCATCGTCGCTCGACTGACGGCGGCGCCGCCACATCAGCACGGCGGCGAGGGCACTCACCAACGAAGCGCGGCGGCCACGCATGGAGATAGCGGCGGCTGACGGCTTGCGCCCATACATCGCCCGCGACTCTTTGGCCGTGGCCGCCGTCAACTTCAGGCGCTTGCTAGGCCGCGCCCGGCTTACCAGTAGGTAACGCTAGGTAACGCTCAGGATGACCAATGAGTCGACTGCGAGATCGACGTCGAAGTCTGGCCAATATAGATGATGCGGGCTTGGCAGCTCGACGTTCGTGAGCTCAGCGATCGACGCCTCCCGGTACCAGGGGAGAGCCATAGATTTCAAGCTCCGCCCTGACCTCGGACCGCCTCCCGGCCGATGAGAATCGTTCCCATACCTTGACAAGCTTGTCTACCGCTGGGAGGACGATGACCGCAATCGTAGCGGGTAGCGTCGCCCAAGCTGGAAGCTGAGCGATCAACGAATCCGGATCAGCCATCGGCACCACCCTCGAGCCAGTTGCGACATGCTCGAGATCCGAGCCCGCTCGTACGGATAACGATCACGTTGACCGGTCGCGGCGAGCGAACGCGAGCCAGCGGTCCGGTCGAACGTGCCGTTAGGCGATCAGTGCGCGTGGCAAGGCTTTGCCTTGAGTTCAAGTAAGCCGCTTCGCGGCAGGTTCCATCTTCCACCAGAGTCGTTGTCCGTCGATCCGGGTGTCCCGACCGCGGGCCTAGCCAGGCCGGTCTCCCTCTGCTCTCCTCGGGGGGCGCCGTATATCGCACGGCGAGATCCCCAACTC
>JACORX010000404.1 GCA_016179165.1 Candidatus Rokuibacteriota bacterium
GGTTCGCCTGGGCGGCCTTCCACCCGGCCACTTCTATTCACGTCGCGCAGCCATGATCAGCGCGCTGCTCCTCGCGGCGCTCGTCGGGACCTGGTCCCCCGCCGCCGTGGGGCTCGACCCGATGCCCGAGACCGATCTCTGGCGCGCGGCCGGCATCGTGCGGGCTGCGGGCTCGCGTACCGCACCACCCCTGGAGCTGGAGGACCTGGTTGGTCACCGGATAAGCCTTCGCCAGCTCCGTGGGCGGGTCGTGCTCGTGTACTTCTGGGGATCGTGGTGACCGCACTGCACGAGGGAGTTGCCCTCGATCGACGCGCTGCATCAGGCGCTGGCGCCGGACGGGCTCTCCGTCCTCCTCGTGAATATCGGCGAGTCACGCCAGACCGTCGCCCGGACCGCGTCGTCACGCCGCTACGCAGCGCCGGTGCTGCGTGACCCGAGCGGCAAGACCGCCGATCGCTTCGGCGTCCGGGGCACACCGACAGTCTTCATCATCGGTCGAGACGGGATGATCCTGGGAAGCGCGGTCGGCCCGCTGGCCTGGACGGAGCCGGCGGGCCTCGCGCTGCTCGAGGCCCTACTCCGGGCCAAGCCACGGCTTGAGGGCACCCGGATCCTGCCCGCAGCCCGGGGCCGGTGACCGCGCAGGCTCGTCGCGGGCGGACCACTCCCACCGCACTTTCGTGCGGTCTGGCGTGTCCACGAAACCGGGAGCTACCTCACCCTGACCTCAGTGGGAGATCTTCGGCGTGCGGTGACAAGGAAGACCCGCGGGGAAGACCCTCAGGCTAGGCAGGCCATGAGTGAGAACGGGCTTTATATTATCGGCTCCCGCTCGCCGCCGGCCGAAACGTTTCGCGCCTTCCTCGAACCGGAAGCCGGCTAACGGCAGGAATCTCTCCCGCGCGGCGGCGTATCTAAACACCATGGACAGCAAGATGATCGAGCTCGCCACGGGCAAGGAAATCCGACTTACCAGCTACGCGGCCTGCGCCGGCTGAGCCTCGAAGATGGGTCCTGGAGATCTCCAGGACGTGCTCGGGGGACTCAAGCAGCATGCGCACGCCGACCTGCTGGTGGGGCTGGCCAAGAGCGACGACGCGGCTGTCTACCGCGTCAGCGACGAGGTCGCCATCGTCGAGACCGTGGACTTCTTTCCGCCCATCGTGGACGACCCCTATACCTACGGGGCCATCGCGGCCGTCAACTCCATGTCCGATGTCTATGCGATGGGCGGGCAGGTCTTGTTCGCCCTCAACGTGGCCGGCTTCCCGCGGGAGCTGCCCAAGGACATCATCGCCGCCATCTTCAAGGGCGGCGCCGATAAGGTCCGCGAGGCCGGCGGCGTCGTGGCGGGCGGCCACACCGTGGTGGACGCCGAGCCCAAGTACGGGCTCTGCGTCACGGGCCGCGTGCATCCCGCACGCATCCTAGTAAAGGGCGGGCTCCGCCCCGGGCAGAAGCTCTTCCTCTCGAAACCCCTCGGCACCGGGGTGATCGCCACAGCCAACAAGGACGGGGCCTGCCCGCCGGAGGTGCTGCAGGAGGCAGTGGAGAGCATGCTGAGGCTCAACCGCGCGGCGGCCGAGGTCGCGGCGGAGGCCGGCGCGGCCGGGGCTACCGACATCACCGGCTTCGGGCTGCTGGGCCACGCGGGCGAGATGGTGGAGGCCTCGGGCGCGGGCATCGCGCTCCGGATAAGACACGTGCCGTTGTTGCCTGGGGCGCAGGCGCTGGCCGAGAAGGGCCATTGGAGCGGCGGCATGAAGCGCAACCGCCGCCACGTCGAGACCACCTTCGGTGAGCGAGGGCAGCTGGCCATCGACGCCTCACTGCCCGAGGCCCTGGTCGGCCTGCTCTACGAGTCGGAGACCTCGGGCGGGTTGCTGTTCGCGGTCGAGCCGGACAAGGCCGTGGCTGTCAGGGAGGGCTTCAAACGCCGCGGCGAGCCCTGCTGGGAGATCGGAGAAGTCACCCGAGAAATCCAGATCGCCATCGCATAGCCGTCCTCGATAGGTCAGCTGTCCCCTCATCGGGTCTTCCAATTTGCCTCACGTGTGAACCCAGCTAGGATGAGTCCGCATCAAAACTGATATCACTCATCTTCCACGTGGAGGCATCTGTCCCATGCGATCGTTCGCCCCTGCTGCCATGGTGCTGGCAGGGTTCTTGGGAGCGGGGCTCATGCCCGCGCAGGCTGAAGTCCCCGACGTTCTCAAGATCTCGGCCATCCCCGACGAGAACCCCAACGAGCTGCTGCGCATCTATTCGCCATTCGCCGAGTACCTCGAGAAGGAGCTGAGGATGAAGGTGCAGTTCACCCCGGTGGTGGACTACGCGGCGACGGTCGAGGGGCTGTCGGCCAAGAGGCTCGACCTGGTCTGGTACGGCGGCTTCACCTCGGTCCAGGCGGTGCGCCGCACCAACGGCACCGCCACACGGCTCGTGCTGCGGCAGGAGGACGCCGAGTTCAAATCGGTCTTCATCGCCAGGCCGGGTTCGGGGATCAAGAGCCTCCAGGATCTCAATGGCAAGACATTCGCCTTCGGCTCGGTCGGCTCGACCTCGGGCCATCTGATGCCCCGGTACTTCCTGCTGCAGGCGAAAATCAATCCGGAGCGGGACTTCAAGCAGGTGGCCTATTCGGGCGCTCACGACGCCACCGCACTCTGGGTCGAGTCGGGGAAGGTCGCGGCCGGGGCGCTGAACTTCCTGGTCTGGGACAAGCTGGCGCAGACCAGGAAGGTGGATCTCTCCAAGGTCAACGTCTTTTACACGACGCCGCCCTACGTGGACTATGTCTGGACGGCGCGCGGGGATCTGGACAAGGGCCTCATGGAGAAGATCACCGCCGCCTTCCTCAAGCTCGACTACGCCAAGCCGGAGCACCGCAGGCTGCTGGACCTCCACCGCACGAAGAAGTACATCCTGGCCGACGACGCCGACTGGAAGGGTACGGAAGAGGCGGCCATCGCGGCCGGCCTTCTCAAGTAGTCTCCCCGTGTACGAGCTGCGCGAGCTTCGGAAGGTCTTTGCGGACGGCACCGCGGCCGTCGACGGCATTTCCCTGACCGTCGGGCGGGGGGAGCAGGTGGCCGTCATCGGCCCAAGCGGCGCCGGGAAGACCACACTGTTCCGGATGCTCAACCTCACCCTCCGGCCCACCTCGGGGACGCTGACCATCGGCGGCGCGGACGTGGCCGCGCTCTCCGACGGCGAGATGCGACGGCACCGCCGGAATATCGGCACGATCTACCAGCAGCAAACTCTGGTCGGGCGCCTGCGGGTGGTGCACAACGTGCTTGCGGGCAACCTGGGCCGCTGGTCCCCGCTCGAGGCCCTGTCCTCGCTCGTGCGGCCCCGTGGCCTCGAAGCGGCTCATCGGGCCCTGTCCCAGGTCGGCATTGCCGCGAAGCTCTACGCGCGAACCGACGAGCTCTCCGGCGGCCAGCAGCAGCGCGTGGCGGTGGCACGGGTACTCGTCCAGAACCCCGACGTCGTCCTGGCCGACGAGCCGGTCTCGTCGGTCGACCCCTCGCTCGCGGTTGTCATCGTCAC
>JACORX010000405.1 GCA_016179165.1 Candidatus Rokuibacteriota bacterium
ATAGATCGTGACCGACATGAACCCGTTCATCTTCCGCGCCTACGTGGCAGTTCGAGATGAACGGCGAAGCCGTGAGGCGAGGGCTGAATAGATCGTGACCGACATGAACCCGTTCATCTTCCGCGCCTACGTGGCAGTTCGAGATGAACGGCGAAGCCGTGAGGCGAGGGCTGAATAGATCGTGACTGACATGAACCCGTTCATCTTCCGCGCCTACGACGTAAGAGGCAAGGTCGGCATCGACATCACGCCGGACGGCTTCGGGGAAGTCGGTCGCGCCTTCGGCACGCTCGTCCGGCGGCGGGGCGGTCGCGCCGTCGCGCTCGGCATGGACAACCGCACGACGTCGCCGTCTCTCAAGGAGGCCTTCGCCGCCGGCATGCTGTCGACGGGGCTCGACGTCGTGGACATTGGAATAAACCACACGCCGCTGTTATATTTCGCGGTCGCGCACTGGAAGCTCGACGGCGGCGCCACCGTCACCGGCAGCCACAACCCCGTCTCCGACAACGGCGTAAAGATGGTCCTTGCTCGCGCCGCGCCGCTGACCGAGGAGGAGATCCAGGGTCTCCTGGCGACGATCACGAGCGGAGATGTCGAGCGCGGCGGCGGCGCGAGAACCACGCGAAACCCCTGCAACGACTACTTCCACGCCATCACCTCGAGCGTGAAGCTCTCGCGCCGGCTGAAGGTCGTGGCCGACGCGGGCAACGGCATCGCGGGCAGCTTCGCCCCCGAGCTGCTTCGCCGGCTGGGCGCAGACGTGATCGAGCTCTACTGCGAGTCCGACGGTACCTTCCCCAACCACCTGCCCGATCCTGAAATGGAGGAGAACACGCGCGACCTCGTCGCCAAGGTGATCGAGACGGGCGCGGACATCGGGCTTGCCTACGACGGGGACGCCGACCGCGTGGGCGTCGTGGACGAGCGCGGCCGCCGACACGAAGCCGACCTCATCCTGGCCCTCCTCGCCCGAGATCTATTAACCCGGCACCCCGGCGCGCAGGTGGTCTTCGACGTCAAGTCATCGCAGGCGCTGGTGGACGATGTGCGGGCCCACGGCGGGAAGCCCGTCATGTGGAAGACGGGCCACTCCCACCTCAAGCGCAAGATGCGGGAGGACGGGATCCTGCTGGGCGGCGAGGTCTCAGGCCACATGTTCTTCGGCGAGAACTGGTACGGCGTGGACGACGGCATCCTGGCCTCGTGCAAAATCCTCGAGCTGATGGCGCGCGACCCGCGGCCGGTCTCCGCCCACTTCGACACGCTGCCGCATTTCCACTCGACGCCGGAGCTCAAGGCCGCCTGTCCTGACGACAGGAAGTTCGCCGTGATCGCCGAGCTTACCGCCGAGTTCAAGCGGCGCTACGAGATCGTCGACATCGACGGCGCGCGCATCCTGTTCCCCGAGGGGTGGGGGCTCGTGCGCGCGTCCAACACCAACCCGTACCTGACCCTGCGCTTCGAAGGCCGGAGCGCGGCGGCCGTCGACCGCATGAAGGCCGAGGTCTTCGGCGCCCTCCGCCGTTATCCGTTCGTGGAACTACCTTCATAGAACTCCACGCGTGAAGCGGGCGGGGCCTGTCGTCGGGGGCGGGGGGCTGCGCATCCGGCTTCGCCACCCTACCCTGGCGTGAATCGCAGCCCTGCGGGCTGCGCACACTTGGGAAGGGCGGAACGAAGCCGCCTCCGCAGCCCCCCGCCCCCGACGCCACCCGCCCGGTTGCGGTCTCTGGGCTCCTGAGTGAGCCACGTCAGGGCTTCTCGACGAGATTGTGGCGCACGGTGGGCAGGCTGATCATGCCTGCTCCTGTCCGACGGTTCCCCCAGCCGTTCCCAAGATGAGCCCTGTCGCCTCGAGGAGGTCGCGGGCCGTGGCGCAGTCGCGCGGGCCCCAGAAGCCGCGCGGGTCGAGGAGGATGGCGCCGAGACCCGCCGCGCGGGAACCCAGCACGTCCACGGAGTAGAGATCGCCGACATACACGGCCTCGTGGGCGGCGACGCCCGCCTGCTCGAGACCCAGGCGGAAGATCCTCGGGTCCGGCTTCTCGACGCCGACCACGGCGGAGTCAATGACGAAGTCGAGCGCGTCTCCGAGTCCCGCGCCGGCAAGGAGCGCGCGCGCCCACCCGTTGGAATTCGACACCACGCCCGCCACGAGGCCGGCGGACTTGACCTGCTGGATGGCGCGCAACGCCGCCGGGTCAGCGATGTTGAAGAGCCCGGCGGGCGCATTGTAGCTCCGGCGGAAGTCCGCGGCGGCCTCGACCTCGTCCGGCGCGGCGATGCCGATACCTTCCAGTAGGTAGGCGAGATAGGAGTCCTGGGCCGTGCGCCCCTCGGTCGAGGCGCCGCGCGCGAGCTCGGCGTCGAGCCTTACCCGGGCGCGAAGCTCCGCCTCCTCGATCGCCTCGATCGAGACCTCGCGGCCTCGGGTCCTCAAGTGGTCGGCGATGGCCGGGTAGTTCATCCGAAGGAGCGTGTTGCCGGCATCGAAGAGGACAGCGCGTGGCCGGCCGGAAGCGGGACGGGCCATGCCCCTATTATAATGATGCGGCGATGAACTCCCGCCTACTCTCGGTGGACGGCCACGTCGTCGAGTGGAGCTTCGCCTTCACCGTCAAGGCCGCGTTGCGGTGAGCGCCCTCGGCATCACGCTCCGCGCGCTCTCAACGGGCGCGGGCCTTCTCATCGTCGGCGTGCTCGCCATGAGCCTCCTCGCGGGCCCAAGCGACAAGCCGACGGCGCGGCAGTGGCAGCGACGCCTCGCGCGGTCCTCGGGTTGGCTGGCGGTGTTGGTGCTGCTCTCGGGCGTGGCGGTGCTGGGCTGGCAGGTCACCGTCGTGACGGGCCGGGCCGACGGCGCCGCCAGCGGGGCCGCCTGGCTGCGCCTTCTCGGGGCGACGCAGCTCGGGACGGTGTGGCTCCTCCGCCACGCGATCCTCCTCCTGCTCGCGGCCCTCGTTCTCTTCCGCGAGAGCGACGAATCGCGCGCCGACTGGCTCGCCTGGCGTATCGAGGCGGGGCTCCTCGCCGTCGCCGGCGCGGGCCTGGCGGCGTGGGCCGGTCACGCGGTGGGTGTGGACCCAGGCAGCGCGCTGCCCGCGCTCGTCAACGCCGTCCACCTGGCCGCCACCGGCGCATGGCTCGGGGCCCTGCCGGCCCTCGCCCTGCTCCTTGTCGCGGCCTCACGTGAGGAAGGCGCCGACTCACGGCCCTTCGCGGTGCTGGCCGTGCGCCGCTTCTCGACCTGGGCGCTCGCCGTGATGGCGGTCATCGTCGTCACCGGCGTGTGGAATGCCTGGAACGAAGTCGGCGGCGTTCCGGGTCTCGTGGGCACGGGCTACGGTAGGCTGGTCCTGCTCAAGGGCGCGCTGCTCCTCCCCGTCCTGGCGCTGGCCGCCTGGAACCGCCGCAGCCTGCTGCCTCGCCTGGGAGGCGACGGCGCCACCGTGGGCCGGCCCGGCATGAGGAGCCTTGCGCGCTTCGTGGCGGTCGAGGCCGTCGTGGGAGCGGCGCTGGTCGTCGTGGCCGCGGCGCTGGCGTTGACGCCACCGGGGCGCCACACGACGCCCGACTGGCCCCTCAGCTTCCGCCTGGCGCCCGAGGTCACGTGGAACTTCCCCGGGGTCAAGACCCAGGTGCTCATCGGCGCCCAGATCCTCCTCGTTGGCCTGCTGGCATTGATCGCGGGATGCTTCATGAGGCGCTGGCGCCCTCTCATGCTCGCCGGCGCGGCGGTACTGCTCTTCGCGGGGGCGCAGCAAGCTTTGCCGCCGCTCGCCGTAGACGCCTACCCGACGACCTACCGGCGCCCCTCGGTCCCCTACAACGCCGCTTCCATCGCGCACGGCGCCTCCCTTTACCGGGTCCACTGCGTCGAATGCCACGGCCCGGCGGGCCGCGGCGACGGACCCGCGTCGGCGGGACTGCTTCAGCGGCCGGCCGACCTGACCGCGCCACACACCAATGACCACACAGCCGGCGACATCTTCTGGTGGCTCACGCACGGCGTCGGCATCGTCATGCCGGGCTTCGGCGCCAAGGTTCCGGAGGACGAGCGCTGGGACCTGATCAATTTCCTTCGCGCGCTGTCGGCCGGCGAGGCGGCCCGCAGCCTCACGGACATCGACGAACCGGAGCGCCCGCGCCTCAGAGCCCCGGACTTCACCTTCGCGACGGGACCCGCGCAGACGACCCTCAAGGATTACCGCGGGCGCCAACCGATCCTGCTCGTGCTGTTCACCCTGCCTTCGTCGCGCGCGCGACTCGCCGAGCTCGCCCAGGCCTATGGCGATCTCCGAAGCTTCAACGCGGCCGTCCTCGCCGTGCCCATGGACGGCGGAGAAAGAATCCTCTCGCGCATCGGCGCATCTCCCCGCATCCTGTTCCCTGTGGCCACCGAGGGCGCTGAGGACATCGTCTCGACCTACTCCCTGTTCCGGCGCACGCGGGCTCCGGAGGGAGCCCTGCCCAACGCGCCCATGCCCGCCCACATGGAGTTCCTGATCGACCGCTCGGGCTATCTCCGCGCGCGGTGGCTCCCGGGCGGCCCACAACCGGGCTGGTCTGACATCAAGGTGCTGCTGGCCGAGATCCATGCGCTCAACCAGGAGACCGATGTGGCAGCGCCTCCCGACGAACACGTGCACTGATGCGGCTCTGGCGCGTCGTCCTCCTGCTCAACCTGGCCGTGGGCGTGGGCGTGCTCGTGGGCTGGCTCGCCTGGGG